>JAJZKH010000113.1 GCA_021850955.1 Microcaldota archaeon | reverse complement strand
ACCATTCGATTATATTTTTTAATGCTTCCTCTCCGCTATCAGTAATTTTATAGACAACAAGTGGTTTTTCCTGTATCTTTACTATAAAACCCTTTTTTTCCAAATACTGTATATTTGGCTTTGCTACACCTTCCATTACTCCAAGATCATTTATAAGATATTTGTAAGGGTAACCGTCTTCCTTGTAAATTGATAATATTGTCAAACTCATTATCTTAGAATACGTTAAAAGCCTATGAAATTTCTGGTCTAGCCAAGGGGGCCTAATTTGCTGACTGTCCTTTACCTTCATACTTATAGGTCTCTTTTATTGTATTTAAGTGTTTATTTTGCTATATTATAAATAATTTATCATAAAATATAAGGAATTTATAGCAGAAAAAGTATATAAAGTAAATCCGCTCATATCTAGATAAAGACACAGAATGTTTAGAAGGTAAATGCATTTAATGTGAAGGGTTAATAACATGATAAATCTATATAATCAAGAGGATATCAAAATAAAAAGGGGGCTATAGAAATTTAAAGAAAAATGGAAATTATTGACAGTATCTTCATAGATAAGCCAGAATACAGATTTAGCAAGAAATTCAAAACCAAAGAGATTTTCTTTGCATTTAAGATAGATAGCGAACTAAAAGAAACGGCATATAGAACTGGAATGTTTACCAAAATTAGCCCTCTTTTTAGATACCTGAATAAAAAATATAATGAAGATTTAACCAAATTTAAACTAGTTTTCTATGAAAATCAACAGGATAAACGCAAATATTTTATAATTAAAAACGAAGCGGTAACGGAATGGTGGATAAACTTAGATGAATATAAAAAAGCTTGCAAACCAATAAAAGAATCAACTAAAGACCCATCATTTATAAAACAATTTTCTAAAAAAAGAACTGAAATTTCTGATGAAATCCCGGACTACTTTTTTAATGATAAACCTATGAATATATTAGTACAAAAATTTAATGAGAACAACTACAAAATTTATGATGAAATATTTAAAAGCATAGATGCCCTGCCCAAAAAAGAGAAAGAAACAGTTTTAGCTTTATTTCAACGTTCAAAATTAGGAGCAGAAGCATTTGATAAGATAAAAAACTTGGCACCAGAATCACCGGAGGTTCAATTAAAATTATTTTTAAAAGTCGCTGACAAACTTCCAAATAAAGACTTAACTGAGCTATTTAATTTTCTTATTGACTCTAAGTCTTCTAATAAGGTAATTAAAGAAATTTTAAAATATATAGAGAATAAGCCTGTAAGATACAAACTCTTAATTGATTGGGTAAAGTCTTTATCGAATGAAAAACAAATGAAACTATTCGAGGATATACCAGAAGCAATTAAAATATATTCAAGATATAAACTGTTAAAAAAGAGTCGAGATGAGTTTAACAAAAAAATACTAGCGCATCTCGCCTCTAAAAATCAAAATGAGAAAGATATACATAAGTTTTTAATTAAAAATTGGTGGCTACTAGGATTACAATATTTTGATCAAAGAATACTTTCTGATTATACACAGGAAGGGGAAAGAACCTCTGAAACTAGAATTTCAAATACTGGGTTAGCTGCAGATTTTATAATTGAGAGACTGGATGGAGAGGAGGATAGGTGCTTCTTAGTCGAGATTGAAGAGGCAAATGATAAGATATTCAATCAAAATGGAACTTTATCTATGAAAGTTTTCGACGGGATAAATCAAGCAATAAGATATGTGATAGAAACTAGACTAAAGGGAAAATACTCGAAGGGAATAGCGATAATCGGATCTGTACTTGGAATGAATTTAACAGATGAGCAAAAACATAGGCTTTCGCTTTTAAAGGAAAGCTTTCATAATATAGAAGTTTTAACATATGATGATCTTCTAAAAACGGCGGATTCTACCATAAAATTTTTAGAGGAATACATTAAAATAAAGTAATCTATGCAATTAAAAGCCTTAAATTCAATAAAGATAATTTTATATTATGGCCGATGAACGCACTTTAGTTGCTGATATTAAAAGCTACATAGACGAATTAGATAATGGATTCAAAGCAGAAGTCGAAGAGCATCCTCAAGGTAGTATAACCAGGGTAGATTTAATAGTAAGATACAATAACCAAGTACTTTTTAATGGAGAATTCAAGCGTCCGTATACAATAGAAGGAAAAAACCCAAGATCAGCAGAGCTAGTAGATGATGCCTTCCTGAAATCAGTAAAATTATCACCGCCGGCAAGATTTTTTATAACCTCCAATTTCAATGAAACTGTTATTTGGGACAATAAAGAACAAGATAGGCCTTTAATGAGCAGGGATATAGATGATATAAAACTTTCTAACCAAGTAAAAACGGATGAAGACTTTAAAAAGGATTACATTAAATTAGCCATAAAAGAAACATTTCAAGCTATAACAAAAGCTATTTTAGAGTTCTACCAGGGTGTTAAGAAAACTCAATATAAACCTCTTGATGAAAGTTTTATAATAGGTTTAAATTCCCATCTAAATTCAGCAGTCGATATTGCATTTAAGTATGTTAGCGAATCTATTCTTAAAAAATGGTGGAAAGAGCAAGGATATGAGCCCGTAGAAAAATTTGGTGAAGATGAAAAACGTAGAATAAGTAGGTTCAGTTTATACGTATTAGCTAACAAGATAGTCTTTTATTATGTCTTAAGAAGAAGCTTTAAAGAACTTGGTGAAATAAACCTTGAA
>JAJZKH010000112.1 GCA_021850955.1 Microcaldota archaeon | reverse complement strand
ATTGCATTTAAGTATGTTAGCGAATCTATTCTTAAAAAATGGTGGAAAGAGCAAGGATATGAGCCCGTGGAAAAATTCGGTGAAGATGAAAAACGTAGAATAAGTAGGTTCAGTTTATACGTATTAGCTAACAAGATAGTCTTTTATTATGTCTTAAGAAGAAGCTTTAAAGAACTCGGTGAAATAAACCTTGAAGGTTTAGAAAGTATAAATGATATAAAGAGAATAATATTTTCCGCTTTCGAAAATGCTAAAAAAGTTTCTGGGGACTATGAAACCGTTTTTGAAGACACTTCAGCAGATTCTATACCATTTTCAAGCGATGAGATGGTTTATCCAATAAAAAACTTAGTAAAATTCCTAAAATTGTATAACTTTTCAACTCTCTCTCAGGATGTATTAGGTAACATATATGATACCTTGATAAGTCCCGTAGAAAGACATGCCAATGGGCAATACTTCACACCTATAGCTGTAGTAGACTTAATAAATGCACTGACAATAAAAAAAGCAGATGCTACGGTACTAGACCCTGCATGTGGCTCTGGAACATTCTTAACTAGAGCATTTGATTTAAAACTGCATTTAATTGAAAGAGACAATAAAAAAGCTAGAGAAAAAATTGTAAGCGAATTATTTGGAGTTGATATAGCAGGTTACCCAGCACATATAGCCACCATAGCACTGGCATCGAAACTATCTGTACAAAACCCAAGAATTTATCCTAATATAATAAGAAGTGATTTCTTAGACGTAAAGCCTAATATTGAACAGCAAATTTTTATGATGCAAGAACATCGTGTAAAAACGCTAAGCGGTAAAAAGATAAGTATAAAGTTAAGTAAGGTAGATGCGGTTGTAAGTAACTTACCTTATATAAGACAAGAAGAAATACAAAACAAAGAAAAAGAACAGTTAAAAGTTGAAAATAACTTAGAACAGTACGGATTTAAGCCGGAAAAACCTAATAATACTTCTGATTTCCATGCATATTTTTGGTATTATATATTACCATTTTTAAAAGAGGGATCACGTATTGGATTCTTAACATCCGATACCTGGCTAAATGTTGACTATGGAGATGATCTAAAGAAATTTATAAATAAATATTTCAAGATAATCACAATAATTGATAGTTCAGTAGAGAGATATTTCCCTGATGCATTAGTAAATACAGTAATAACCATATTGGAAAGGACAAGTGATAAAGAAGCTATTAAAAATAATAAAATAAAATTCGTTAGAATAAACAAGAAAATTTCAGAACTAATAAATTCATTAGATTCTGCACAAGAAATAGCCAAAAAAATAGAAGAAGGAATTAACACAGATGATTTGCAAATTGTGAGAGATGTTAGACAAGGCGATATAGACTTGAATGATAAACTTAAAGCAAAAATATTTCCTTATCTAAGAGCACCTGATGAATTCTTTGAACTTGTAAACAACAAGAATATGATTCAATTAGAAAAGGTTATGGATGTTAAATTCGGAATTAAAACAGGAGCAAATGAATTCTTTTATGTTGAGGATATAAGTGATACTTACCCTGAAGACAAACTCAAAAGAAACTGGGGATTAATTAAAAAAGATCTTAAAAATATAAGAGTAATAAGAGATGGAACTGGACAGGAACATTTAATAGAGAAAGAATATCTAAAACCAATTCTAAAAAGTCCAAGAGAATTTACAAAAGAGGGGGAGCTTATATTCAAAGGAAAAACAAAGAAATATGTAGTTTTAATTCAAGAAACCACAAGATCTAAAATAGGAGAATACGCAAGAAAATACCTTGCTTATGGAGAAAAGCAAGGATACAATGAAAGACCTACATGTAAAAACAGAAATCCTTGGTGGAATCTTTCTCCGATTATTTATCCAGATTTAGCCTTCACTATGTATTTCTCTTCTAATTTTATTTATCCACAAGTTAACTTTCTATTGGATGCTGCAATGTATTTTGGCAAAATTAAAAAAGAACACAAAGATCACCTTTTAAGTATTTACACATTTATGAATTCTTCTTTAAGTTATCTATATCCCGACCTTTACGGAAGAAATTATGGAGGAGGCGGAGCACCAACAGGTTTCAAGGTTTATGAAGTTCAAAAACTACCTATACCTGATCCCAATATTTTGAGTAAATATTATAATGAAATTAAAAAATACATGAATGAGATGGAAAACAGAAAAATAGGTTCTGTATTTGAAGAAATTTGGGACGGCGAAGGTAAATTCAGTTTGGATAAAGTTAAACCTGATAGACTTGCTCTTGATAGAGTAATCTTAAAGGCATTAGGATTTAATCAGATTGATAAATTCTTGGAGAATTGGTATAAATCCGTAGTAAAAATAGTGAAAGAAAGATTAATGAAAGCACAGAGCTTTAAAAATTCTAGCAAAGGCAGCAAAGAAAGTTTATCCAATATAGCAGAAAGCATAATAAGCTCTATAAACATCAAGAAATTCCCAGATGATTACGCAGTAAGTATCAAAATACAGAAAACAATAACATTTGATGACATAAATAATCCAAAATATGGAAAAGACATAGATGGTTTCTTTGTATCAGTCAACGATAAAAGAAGGGAACATTTTGAGGATGAAAATACTGCTAAATATGTATACTACTCCGTAATATCAGGTGAAACCGAGATAAAAATACCAGATAAAGATGATATTAAAAATATAATAAATGAATTTGAATCTAACAATGAAAAAATTAAAAATTCAATAAAGGAAAAGATAAGCGAATTCACGGACGATGA
>JAJZKH010000011.1 GCA_021850955.1 Microcaldota archaeon | reverse complement strand
TTGAGAAACCTGCATCTCACGGATTTCTCTTGATAATATTGTACTTCTCCTTTTTATCTCATTTGCAGTTATTTGTTGTAATTTTTATGAGTAGAGTATTTAAACTTTGTCATTAATATAGTAAATGGTAGTTTTATGATGGATATCGTACCATTAATTTTACAGACACAGCCTATATTAAATACAGTAGCTGCTAACTCAACAACTTATTTAAATGCAGCTACAATTTATACTGAAAATACAATAACAGTATTACTTACATTATTAACTATATTAGCATTATCAATACAGGTAGCTAGAGGTTACTTTTTAAGAGTGTTAAAAAAATTTACATTGAGAGTAGCTGCAGATGTATGGTGGCTCATTTATGTAATACTGCGTGATGCAAGTATCTTCCTAATAGTTTTCTTTGGATTTATGCTTTTTTATCCAGGAATTTTCCAAGATTTTCCAATAGCAGTGCCATTTATGCCTCTTGCAATAGATATCTTTGCAATAGCATTAGTAGTAATGCTCGTAAAGGATACTGATGAGGATATAAAGTATAACAATATACTAACGATACTCATAGCTATTGGAACATTTATGTATATTTTTGGGACCATATTTGTTACAGAAAGCGCTACACAGCTTGCAAAACTTCCACCTACAGTCTCAAACTCACCAACAAATATTTGGGGTTTTACGAACTTATATTTTAACTCTATTAATAATCCTGCATTATCAATATACAGCTTCTATGTAGGAATAGCAATATTAGTGATTGCAGGTTTAGTTGCATTGAAATATGGATTACAGTTCGGAATTCCAAGAAGTTCAGTAATAACAAATCCAAATCCAATAATAAAAACAACACAACAACCACAAACACAAGATAAGAAACAAACAACTGATACAGATGCAACAAAGACAGGACCTAAACAAAACACGTGATATAAAATGCCGTTCAAATATACATTTGATAATAATGTTTGTATACAATGTGGAATTTGTGGAGACGTTTGTCCAGTCAATGCAATTGATTTTACTAGAGCAGTACATAAAAATCCAGAAGACAGTAAAAATTCTTCAGATAATAAAGAGGATATGACAGAGTTTCCTATACAGGTGGATAAATGTATAGGATGCATGATCTGTCCAGAGGAATGCCCAGTTTCTTGCATTACAATATTAAAAACAGATAAAGAACCTGTTTATGCGGAAAAACAAGGCCCTATGTTAACAGAAGAGCCTACAAAGGACGAGTTTAGTTTGTCTAAGTATACAAAGGTAAGGCCAACGAGAATTAAGACTAAGGATCCATGGGGTAAGGTTTATATTTACAAACCTAGAAGAAGAAAATCGCAAACTGGAACATGGGAAAATATGTAAACTCATATTGGTTTAGAGATAATGCAGGCATAAGAAGTATCAGTAACCTCAACGGTTACCTTCTCGCCAAGATTAAGTTTTTTTGACAAAACAGCAACAGGCCTGTAATATATGTCTCTTCCTGAAAATAGACCGTTATTATTTTCAGTTATAACTACATCTTCTTTAAGGCCTATAAATTTATTATATTGAGAAACCTGCATCTCACGGATTTCTCTTGATAGTATTGTACTTCTTCTTTTTATCTCATTTGCAGTTATTTGTTGTAATTTTGAAGCTTTTGTATGGGGTCTCTGCCAAAACTTTGAGATGTTTGTTATTGCGGGCTTTATCTCGAATAGAAGATCCTCTGTTAATTTAAAATCATTAATGGATTCAGTCGGATAGCCAACTATTATGTCTGTACTTATAGTTATATTGGGTATTTTACTACGGATATACTCAAAATAATATCGCACCTCATCTACAGTATAATTTCTTTGCATATCTTTTAAGATTTTATTACTTCCTGATTGTATAGGTAAATGTAAGAACTTGAATACCTTTTTTTGTTTTAATGCGTCTATTAATGAATCTAGATACTTATGCAAATGTTCTGGATTTAACATTCCTATACGTAGCATAAAATCACCATCTAATGAAGCAGCATGAGTTGCTAGCTCAGCTATATTTGTTTTTTTATCTGCCCCGTATGCACCTATATCCTGAGAGGTTAGTTCTATCTCATAAGAACCATTATTTATGGATCTAGATATTGCTTTTAAGATTACATTTTCATCAAAACTTTTTAACGGACCTCTTGCAAATTTAGTTTCACAAAAAGAACAGTTACTTAAACAGCCTTCACTGATTGGTATTCTTGCTATTATTCCATTACTATTTATGAAGGAAGGTTTTTCTGCATCTTCAGTTTTTTTTATGTTAGGATTTAGAGTATTAAGAATTTTTATTGTTTCGCTTGTCTTTAATATTTTTGCTGTTGGAGAGGCTTTTTTAATTATGTTGGGGGTGGCTGATGCTAAACAACCCGTAACAACTAAATTTTTATTTAGATTAGAGATCCTTTCTAATTTGCTTATTATTTTTTGTTCTGTTGGCTTCTTCACTGTACAGGTGTTTAAAATTATATAATCATATTTAGCAGCTTCATTCAACCTTAAAGTACCTCTATCTACAGTGTGTCCCGCAGATTCTAAAATGTTGTTCATTACATCGCTGTCTGCATTGTTTAATGTGCAGCCATATGTTTCTATGAATACTTTCAAGCTATCACTACATATTGTAAAATATAAGTTAAATTATTATTCTATCCTATTTATATATTTTGTTATACATATATATTGTCATAAATTTTCAAGTGATAGAATGCTTTGCGAAAGATGTGGTAAAGAGATACATAAAAATGTTAGTTGTGGCTACTGCAACAAGAAAATTTGTTATAGTTGTCTTAAAAGCTCAAAAAGAGTTACAAAAGTAGAAAAAGCTTTTATATGTAAAGACTGCTGGAGCAATATGAAAAAAAGAAAGAAGTACAAATCATTAATAGGAGAGTAACTACTTTTTAATATTAAAATTCAGATAACTTTATATATCTTAAAATAACTTGTAATTACTATGAGATATCAAAAATCTTTTTATCTTCTAGGTTTATCTATTTTTATAGTTATATTACCTTTTTCACATACTGGAGGTTTTTACGCACCTTCTGGAGGATACGTCCACGGATTTAATATAAGTAATACTACAATAAATGTAAATACTACTGTGAATTATACAAAACAAAACATAAATTTCAGTAATAATTACTTAATAGGATTGTTTGGCAATGATTATTACTTAAAGTATATAAAATTCTCAAGTTACAATACAATAAACAAAACAACAACTGTAAATTATAATTATATGTTGCCTATGAAAAATGGTACAATTTTACAGGATAACAACTCTTTATTTTCATCGAACAATACAATAGAAAAAGAATTATCTATAATTACAATTGTTAAAAATAATAAAACACTATATTACTTTGGACCAAATAAAGCGTATTATTTAAATATAACTGCAAAACAGGCATTAAACATTAGCGGTAAGTATGGATTTAATGCTACTTTAGATGGTATTCAACCAATATATAAAAATTATAGTAAAAATTATACTTATTATTTAGTTTGGAAAGTAATAAACAACACATATTACTACCCAAGATTAACAAACACAACTGAGTATTACTCAAAACTCTATAAGGGTATTTATGTAGATATAAACAATGGAAGTATAGTTGGAGAATTTTTGTATAGTCCTACAAGGACAATACAAAGTTACCAAAATAATATCACAGGAGTTGCGGGCATATTTTCTTTGTTTCCATTGAGTATTTACAACTCAACAGTTCAGAAATTGCCATCTGGATATAATAGCACCGTTTCGTTACAGTTTAACCCAAACTACCTCTTAATTGAAATGGTGTTTATTGTTACAGTGATAATAGTAATCGTAGCTTTTATAATTTTCAGATATTTAATGCATCATAAATAATTAGTTTATAGAGTTTTTATTTGAATAACTAGTTTTTCTCCTTCTATTTCAAATTCTTTGATTTGTAAGTTTTCATTTGATAGTTCTTTGTACATTTTTTTAGCGTTTACATAATTCATTATCTCATTTTCAAATAAATCAATTGCTTCCCTTAATTCGCCAGATGCTGAGTAAAATAACTCAATTTTATCTTGTTTTTTAAGTGAGTTTTCTTTCCTTAAGAGTTGTACTCTTCTTTCAAATTCTCTAACTAATGCTTCATACTTAAGTTTTTGATCTATATGTGAATCTATATAGATAAAACCATATTTAAATTTTACACCGTTTTCAGCGGTTAACTTTTCTATTACTGTGAAGTGTGTTTCATTAATTTGAACTGGACCCTTTTCTGTATGTAGTATGTAATAACCAACAGCGGATAACTCTTTTCTTATTTTATTATAATCTTCAGTCTTTAATGCTTCAGATACTGAAGTACTTTTATCTTTAAACTCTGGCCCTATTTTTGAGAAATTAGGTTTTATTTCTATTGAAACTGACTCTACTTTTTTTAGTGTAATCTCTTTTATGTTTGTATAATCGCAAATTAGTCCATTAAATTTTGCAATGATGCTCTCTAATTCAGGATATGTAGTTTCTATTGTAACTTTAGATACAGGCCATCTTAATTTTATTCCAGATTGTTCCCTACTGTTAAGAACGCCGGTTATTATCTCATCGACAATTGAAAAATCTTTTTCTAAATCTAAATTAATAAAATCTTTAGGAAGTTTTGGCCATGTATTTAAGAATATGCTTTCTTTATCGCCACACATTTTTTTGTTTACTTCTAGATATAAATACTCTGAAGAAAAAGGAGTAAATGGGGATATCATTACATTTAAATTGTATAAAATATAATTCATTAAATCCACATAGTATTTTGCTTTGCTCTTTTCAGCAAAAAGTATCTTCTTTTTGAATATTTTTAGATAGAATCTACTCAAATCATTTAATAAAAAGTTGCTAATCGAGTTATTTGCAATTTGAATTTTATAATTAGTTAAAGCTTCTGTTACAACCTGCAAAGTAGATGAAAATCTTGAAAGAATCCATAAATCCTCAATATCTTTAATTTTTTTAATGTTTGGTTTTTTAATTTTAGTAGGGATATATCTTGTTAAAGATGTGTACTCATTGAATAGATTAAACATATTATATAATGTGCCTATTTTCTTTTCAGATTCTTTCATTTCATCTTTTTTAAATTGTAAGTCTAACCACTGTGTATGACTAGAACACCATAATCTATAACCATCTGCAGATGTTATTTTTAAAAGTTCTTCTAATGAAATGTAGTTTCCTAAACTTTTGTGCATCTCTCTTCCATCATCTGATAAAAGCATCCCATCAATCACTACATTTTTAAATGGTGCTTTTCCATAAAGCATAACGCTTATTTTCAAAAGTGTTGAAAACCAACCACGCAGTTGATCTTTGCCCTCGAGTATAAAATCTGCTGGAAATAGTTTGTCAAACTCTTCTTGTGAAAGGCTTGCTTTGAAAGCTATTCCAGAATCATACCAAACATCAAAAACGTCACTTATTCTTGAAGCTTCGTCGCCGCATTTTTCACATTTGATTTTTATTTGATCTATGAATGGCTTATGTAGATTTGTGATTGCATTTGCTTTTTCCTTGTCTATTGAATTTGAGACTAACTCCTCTTTTGAGCCTATAATTTTATCAGTGTTGCAAGAGGAACAATGCCAAATTGGAATAGGTATCCCCCAGTATCTTTGACGAGTTATACTCCAATCTGGAGAGTTTGTTAAAACATCTTCCATCCAGGATTTCGCTTCTTCTGGATGCCATAGTACCTTCTTATTTTCAGCTATTAATTTATTTTTAATTTTTTGAATATTAAAAAACCATTGCTTTGTGACTAAAAAGAGAAGTTTTTCTTTACATCTCCAGCAATGTGGATAACTATGTTTTACCTTGAAATTTCCAAAAAGAACATCAATTGATTTAAGATCATCGATTATTTTTAGATTTGCTTGCTCAGGCACTTTTAGATTAACATAAGATCCTGAATCGTTGTTATAATTACCAGATAGATCAATTGGCGAGAATATAGGTAGATTATTTTTCAACCCTATTTGATAATCCTCTAGTCCATGACCAGGAGCTATATGTACAATTCCACTACCTTCTTGAGAAGAAACAAGTGTTTCTGCAGAAACTACTTTATGGACATTTCTTAATTCCTTTTGTTTTGGTATTTTATTTTCAAGAGGATTTATGTAAAAAAGGCCTTCTAATTCACTTCCGTAAAACTCTGCTTTTATTATGAAGTTATCTTTTGAGATTTCGGATAAGTATTCTAAACGGGATTTCATAAAAATAAGGGATTTGTTATTCATTTTTACCTTTACGTACAACTCTTTTGGATTTATCGCTATAGCTATATTAGATGGTAATGTCCAAGGTGTTGTTGTCCAAATTAAGAAGTATGTATTTTCAGATACCTCTATTTTAGGTTTTGACAACTCTTTGTTAATTTTAAACTCTACAAAAATTGAGTTGTCAGTTTCATCTGAGTACTCTACCTCTAAGGTCCCCTGAGCAAGAACAGTCCCGCAATGAGTACAATAAAGCATAGGCTTAACTCCAGAATAAAGTAAACCTTTTTCATTAATTTTCTTAAGTATATCCCATGCAGATTCTATGAAAGAATTTTCATATGCCAGATAAGGTTTTTCAAAATCGAGAGATGCTCCAAATCTAATAAAATCTTTTGTCATTGAAGGAATTAATGAAGTCACATATTCTTTACAGTAATTTGTAAAGTTCTCAACACCTATCTTAATCTCTATATCTTTTTTTGAAGTTAGTTCCAGAGTTTTTTCTACTTTATTCTCAATAGGAAGACCATGTACATCATAACCTGCTTTATCATGGACATCGAAGCCCTGTAATCTACGGAATCGTATATAAATATCTTTAATTGATTTAACCCAAATTTGACCAGGATGTAAATATCCACTTGAGTAAGGAGGCCCATCTAAAAAGAAAAATGTTTTATTGCCTTTATTCAAAGCCCTTGTTTTTTGTAGGATATCCATTTCCTTCCAATATTGAAGTATCTGTTCTTCGTTTTTTATGAAATTGAACATTGAATCTCCACTTTAATGTTTTAGAATATATCAATTAAACTTATTAAACCTTTTCAACTAAACATTATTGTAAAATATTGTGTATTTATGAGAAAAGCTGATCTTGCCACAATTTTAAGAGTATTACTCGTATTTTTAGTAGCATATTTAGTTATATTAAAAATAAATCCTATATACTCCATATTAATATTGATAATAGCTTTCTTATTAGATGGTGTTGATGGATATCTTGCAATAAGGGAAGCTAGCTCTAATAAAATATCTTTCTTGATGTATATAAAAACGGTTAAAGGAGATTCAAAATATAGAAAAGAAATAAAGGAATTAAAGGAAAGCATATCTAAAAAATATCCACATGGTCCAAGAATGGATGTTGCCGGAGATAGAGCAGTAGAGTATGCTCTTTGGGCCGTCTTTACATATTTAAATATATTGCCTTTGTTTATAATTTTAATAGTTATATTTAGGCACTCTTTTGTAGATGGATTAATGGCTGCAAAAGGAACATCAAATAAAATGAAGAGTAAGCTAGCAAAGATTATTTACTCTTCAAATATAAGTAGAGGTGGAGTAAATGTTGTCAAGTTCGTAACATTTTCTTATTTGATTTTAGTTTATACATCAAAGTTTCCTATAATTTATGGTTACATTTTAACAGGAATTCTTCTTTTATATATAATTTTAAGAGGAGTTGCTGAAGTTTATGAGGTATTTCAGAATGAATAGTAAAAAACCGTATATTAGTGTTATTGTTCCTGCAAAGAATGAAGAAAAGTATATAATGAATGTTTTTAGAGGTTTGAAAAAACAGAGTTTTAAGGACTTTGAAGTAATAATAATAGATGGAGGAAGTACTGACAATACGGTAAACATATCGAAAAAATATGCAAAAGTTATTGTTGATAAAAGAAAGGGGATAGGAAGAGCTAGAAACATTGGTGCAAAAATTGCAAAAGGAAAACTTCTAGTATTCATAGATGCAGACACCATGCCTTCAAAAAACACTCTTGAGGAGTATAAAAATACAATAAATAATGAGGTTATAGCTGCAACTGGTCCAATATTGCCTCTTGAAAAAACAAACTTAAGAACAGTATTGGGATTCAAATTTGTTTCTATAGTTTTCGTAAAGTTTGGAATAAAAATAGGCAGACCGAGTATAATCGGTTCAAATTTTGCAATCTCTAAAAATGCTTTTGACAAGATTAATGGTTTTGATGAAAAACTTATAACTTATGAGGATTGGGATTTGTCAAATAGAGTTAAAAAGTATGGAAAGATAAAGTTTGCAGATAAAGCACTTGTTTACACCAGCATAAGAAGGGTTAAAAAATGGGGAATTTATGGTTTCTTTGTGTTTCACGTAGGTAACATAATACTTTATAATTTGTTCAGAAAATCAAAAGACCATTACGAAGAAATTAGATGATTTAGAACAAAGAAAGTACAGCAAGAGAATTTTCTAAAATATGTGCAACTATAGAAGGATAAATTGAATTTGTTTTTTTGTATGCATAACCTGCAAGTATACCGAATACTGTTGCAGCAGTTATCAAAAGGGCAAATGAAGTTATATTTATTGATGAGTAATATCCAGAGTGCAGTATTCCAAATATTATTGCACTTGGAATTATTCCTATCCTTTTAACCAGTAATCCTCTAAAAGTAATTTCCTCTATTATTGGAGCGATTACAGCTACAAAAAAGTAAAACCAAATTGGCGGAGGTGCAGGTGAATTTTGAAATATAGCACTCGTGTTTCCAGTTATTTTTGAGGTAGTAGTATAAGATAAACCTAAAGATAAGATTATTGTAAAGAATACTAAAGTTATGAATATTCCAATTCCAAGTAAAATGTTTTTTGAAGTTAATGTATTTAAAGAAAGACCAAGCTCTTTTGAAAAGCCTTTGTTTATTTTTTTAACAAAAATTAAATAACTTAAAACAGTAAGTATGAATGTTAACTCAGTAGCTAATGAAGATGCAACCTCTAAATTAGGAATTACATTAGTAGTATATAGAAAACCAAAAACAATGTTTGTTAAGAATAGGAAAAATAATCCAATAAACAAGAATAGAATACTGTTAAGTATTTTACTTTTTATTGAACTAGAAGTTTTAACGTTATTACTTTTTTTTGTTTTATAGTTCTTAGTTAGCGATGTTTTATTTGAAGAAAAGGCCTTAGTGTTTTTATTTGTTGAATTTGTTTTTAAATAATAAGATTTCTTAGATTTTAAGTTCTTATTTTTTTTAACTATTTAATCACTTTTTAAGTTCAGTGTAATGACACTTACCACATGCATATCTATTTTGATGAGATGCCATTCTTACACCGCATTTAGGACAAAACTTTTCTGCAGGTTTGTAAGAGAACGTTTTCTTTGCCTTTGTTTCTTTTTTTTCTGCCATTTAATCAAATCTCATTTAAATATATATTTTTTATAATTTTAATAATGTTGCTATTTTTTATCTTTAGCTTCTTCTTTTGGTTTTTCTTCTTTTGGTTTTGATGTCTTCTTGTCTCCTTTATCTGATTTCTCATGCATCTCCATTTCTTCTTTTTTATTATAAGAATTAACATAGACAGTAGATTCTTGAACCCCATACTGTTGATCTATTCTTGTTATGACAGTAAGAGAGGGGTTTATGTTTTGTAATTTACAGATCTCTTCTTTTATTTTTTCTTTGCTAGGAGTTTCTCCTTTATAATAAGCCGTAAATGTTAACTCGTGTCTTTTCAAAAGCTTGTTTTCTTTTTTATTATTTAATTTTAATTCTAAATTTTCCATTTAAACACTCCCTGTTACTCTAGATATAGCTCGTTTTTCACCATAAATCATTATTTCTACTTCTGCTCCTGGCTTTACTGAACTAACTAAATCTTCGGGTATTAATATTTCAAAAGTTTCGTATGTCTCAAGATCCATTATTTGAGCATTGCTTCCTGAGATTGAAACCACTTGTGCTTTTTTCTTACTTATTAAAGGTATTTCTATGTCTCCGCTGCTTGGCTTAAGCAATGTTCGCTTATTTCCATCAAAAACACCTATTCCTGTAATACGCATCTTAGCTGCGCCGTGTTTTCCAGGAGCAGATGTTTCTACATCTACTACTCTGCATGGAATTCCATCTATAAGAATAAATCTTCCGGTTTTAACCTCTTTCATTGATGCATATGATATTTCTTCGCTCATTTAACCACAATAATTTCTAATTTTAAAAATATAAATTAGTTTAACAATTCTTAAGTAAATATTATATACAAAAATATTTAAACCCTTTTAGTTTTTAGTTTTTAGTTAATAGTTACTCCTTACTTTCAGCACTCCAGTCTATTTTATCATTATTTGGAGCTCCAGTATCTTCAAAATCAGCCGGTTTTTTTGATATTGAAATTGGGGAGTCGTCTGAAAAATCGCTTTCCTTCATTTTTGGTTGATTATTAGTAGGAGTTTTCGTAGTGTTTCCATTATCTCCAGGAGATGGTGAAGTATCATTTCCAGAACTGTCTGAGTTACCTAAATCATTTTCCTTTGAACTGTATAGATAATCATAGTCATCTGATCTTCTTCTATATATAAAATAAATAACTGCTATGATTATTATGATTATAACAAGATATAATGGAGATATTGGTAGCTTTATGCTAGATAACGAAAAACCTTGATTTATTTGTTGTTCAGAACTTATTTTTAGAGTTACATTATTAGAGCATTGTTGAGGATATGATGTTATGTCGCAAGCCACTAAATTGTAAGTACCTTGTTGCATAACTGAAGTGCTATATGTGATATTTCCAATTCCGGTAGCTATCAAGTCATTATTTGCAAAAAGAGCTACTTTATCTAAACCAAAATTTGTTGATGCGTATATAGTATTTTTTGTACCATAAGTTATGTTGTAAGTATTATTATTTACATTACCTATATCTAGCTCAACAACCGGAACGCCAGTGTAAGTAGTAGTGTTTATTATTGGAGTTGTGTTAGGTTGGATTACCTTAATCACAGAACCACAAATCATTATTTGAGATGTTAATTGAGTATACCCAGATATATTAACTAATTTTATAGAGTATGCAGAATTATTTATTTGACCTATATTAACACTTTGCCCAACTCCTAAAAAGTAAGAAATGTTATTAACAGATATGCTTACGCCATTTTTAGTAAGTAATGTTTCATCAACTTTAAAATTATTTGAATATATATTAGTAATATTAGAAGTTCCTTGAGATAATGTAACTGTATTACAAATTGGATTTGTCAATGTAGTTGCAGGTTCTTGTTGTGGTATTGGAGTAGTAGGAGAATCTACATTTATATAAACTAAATTGGATTTAATCGGTTTCCCATTCTGAACTGCAGAGTCATATACCAATACATAATATTGAAAATGACCAGGAGTGAATAGGTTAAGAGTTAGTGAGTTTGAGTTTGAACTACTTAAAAGTACTTGTTCATCATTAGTGTTGTTATACCAAGCATAAGTGTACTTCCCAGAACCGCCGCTTGCTGTGGCATAAATTGTTTGTTGTGAACTTATTGGATCATTTGTTACATAAGGAAATGCTTTTACAGTAAGTGGCGAACCAACAACAGTTATTTTGGATATAGCAGATGTAACTCTACCTAATGAATCAATAACAGTAACTTGTACACTGCCATTTTGTGTTGCATTAAATGTGCATTTATAGGTGTTACAAGGTAAAGTTATCTGAGGTCCTGAAAGTGGAATAAAATTCCAATTATATTTGTATGGAGAGGTTCCACTTGATACATAAACTTGCATAGTGATATTTTGCCCAAAATCAGCGGCTTGATTATTTGGAGTTATATATGCAGTAAAGAAGTTTGGGTTTTGAACATATACATAATTTGTTACATTTACCATATTGTTATATTGATCTATAACAGTAAGTGTAACATTATCATACCCTATAGTTGATGAATTTCCATTAAAAATAAGTACTCTTGAGTCTCTACCCACTGGTTGACCGTTAATAGACCATTCATATAAATAAGGAGGATATCCCCCAGATACTGAGGCAGTCACGGTTTCGTTATTGCCAATTGAAAGTACTGATTGTTGAAAATTAATTGTTGCTGAGATGCTTTGAAAAAGTTTGAATGATGTAGCTCCAGAGTATGATAAAAAGAACAGTGTTATGAATAAGGTATACAAAAATATTTGTTTGTTTTTAAAGTTCATATTTTACACCGTAAATTAAGTATTTAAACCCCATATACAATGTAAATTTTGATTTTTTTGATATAAATACCTTTGTAATAACGTTCCAGATATTAGAGATGACATATAAAGAATAATAACTACAATAAAAATAATTTTATAGTATATATTAAAATCACATTAATATTCTGATTAGGATCTTGACATTTACATTTCACCACTTCCTCAATTTCAAAAGGTATCCTAAATAACTAAGGAGATAACCAAGAATGCAAGAAAACACATAAACTTTTCATTTTTTAATCTGAAATCTATTATTTTTAAGACAAATTTTTCTTTTAATATTAGAAAACTTGTTCTACAACTTATATCTCATTTAAATAATTTTTATCATATTGTGTTTGAAATTTAAATTTTTTCTTCTGAATTCTTTTTTCGAATCTTGCATTTGTAGATTTATTTTGAATACAGCAATAAAAAGTCAAAAGTAAAGAAATATATATCAAAAAAATCAAAAAATACACTTAGGTATTAGTTATGCAATTGAAAAGA
>JAJZKH010000010.1 GCA_021850955.1 Microcaldota archaeon | reverse complement strand
CCAAGAATCAGAATCATTATGGTTAGCAGGATTCCCAGTATACAACCAAAACACAGGACAATTATCAGTTCTTGATACAAACGGAGCATATCAAATATCATTTGGAAAGCCTATCCAAAATGTATCAACAACAGGAAAAGTATCGGCTCAATTCTCATTATTAGGAGAAAACTGGACTGTATACAACATGAGCAACCCAAGCGTAACTGATGTAACATCAAGTGAGTTCGTAACAGGAGGAAGTGCAACATTCGCACAATCATCAACACCTGTACAAACAGTATATGTTGGTCAGAACATCTCAACAGGACCTTTCAAAGTAGTCCTTTCTGACTTGTCATATCCTAACTCAAATGGTCTTGCAAATGCGGCATTGTCAATATACAAAAATGGTGTATTAACAAATGTAACATCAGCAGGTCCAGCATCAAACGACAACGTAGTAGTAAACGCATCAGGAACAAAGTTGTACATAACAGTATCACAGACCTTCCCAGGTTTGTATGCATACCAAAAGTGGGCAAAGATACAATTGTTCTCAAACACATTTACAGTAAAGAGCGGACAGAACTTCAACTCTGCAAATGGAAACAGTTGGTTAGCTGAATTAAGATGGACAACAAACCAATCTTCAAGTTCAATAACAGGAGGTTCAGCAAATGCAGCATTACAAGGTATAATTTTGTACACAAACCAATCAAACCAACAAACATTGGTTCCTGGTTCAAGTATGAACTTTATAACAAATCCAGCAAAATGGAATGTTAACTTTGTAGGAGACTCATTAGGAACACCAAGCAGCGGAAACGCAAACTATGATGCATTGCAGTTCTCAACAAGCAACGGAGGCGGAAGCGCATGGAAGTACTCAAACGGAAACACAGGTTTGGTATCACCAACTGTAGAAACCTTCACAAACGCTAATGTTGTAGCAGCAGGATCTGGTTCATTACAAAAAATCAATGAATCAACTGTAACAGAACCTGTTAACTTGTTCAATGTTGATAGTTCAATACCAACAGCATTCCAAATAAATTCTGGAAGCTACGCAGCACCAACATCAAACTTGCAAGATTTGTCATACAACTTAGATCCTTATACATTCTCAGCAACAGAAGGAGTTGATGCAGCAGGTATAGCAAATGTAATTGCAGGCCCATCTGGTGGATTAATTTACAAATTGGTTAACAATGGTGTAAATGGAAACTACGTAACAACAAGCAATCCAATGACAGTATATGCAACAGGTTACAGAAATGTAGGTTCAACCTCAGCTACAACATACTCTGTGTCATTTAACGGATTTAACACACAGACGTTGCAAGGAGACTACTTTACAAACGTAACAAACATACAACTTGGTCAAGCATTACCAAACCCTGGTGTAACAGTAGATGTATACGAAACTGCAAACACAGCAGCAGCAGTAACAACAGGAGCAGGTGGAAATGATGTATTGTTAGGAACATTGAGCTACTCAACAACACCAACATTGTTGTACAAAGTACCACAATATAACTACTACATAGCACCAACAGTAGACACAGCAACATATACTGGTGAACAAAACAACGTTAACTTTGTATTAGCTTCTGCAGCATCAGTTCCAAGCAACACTGCATCAAGAGGTACATACTTTAACTACACAATGCCAGAAATAACAACACCATCAAGCACAACAGCAAACGCAAATGTTATAATAGATATAACAAACAGCTCATCAGTAACATCAACACCATTGTATTGGTTGAACATGACAAACGGAAACAACAATGCAGTAGAGTACCAAAGCACACAAAACATCCAAACAAAAGCAACACAAGGCTTCAGAACAGAACGTGGTGGTGAACTTGGCTCAATTGGAACAACAGCATTAACATACTATGAACCAAAGAGCGTAGATGGTCTACAATTCTTGGTAGGTCCATCAACAACAAACAACACAAACACATCAACAACAAAGTTGTATGGTCCATACACAGTAGGTCAAGCAACAAACATTGCAAACGTAACAATAGGAAAGGTTAATGCAACATGTGCATTCTCAACTACAAGTTGTAACGTAACAGGTTTGAGCAACTTAACTGCAGTACCATCAGCAAAATCAGCAATAGTTGGTTCATCATTGAACACAGCAACAACACCAATTGCAGTACTTGACTCATCTGCAAACAACTCAACAAACTTGATTGTTGTAGGAAGCGGCTATGTAAACAGCGTTGCACAAAGTATCTTCAATGCAAACCCATCGTTACAGTCCTCTTTTGGAGCAAACTCAACGATAGTACAAGCATATGGAAACAAGATACTCGTAGCAGGATACACAGCACAACAAACAGTTAGCGCAGGAAACGAGTTCATAAACCAATTGTTACAGGATGCATCATCCTAAGTAACTACCTAAGTTAAAGGTTGTACAAGGTTTATTGTTTTTTTGCCTTTTTGGGCGTTTCTCTTTATCTGGGCGGGTTTTCCCGCCCTTATAACTTTATTCTGCTTCTTTATCAAATTTTTTATAATTAGCTCTAACTATATTTTTGTTTAAAAATAATTTAGAAAAAGTTACTGTTGATTGTCCTTCTTTATTTTTACATTAGCATTTAGATTATTATATGTAAAAAAGGAGTTACTTGTTATTGGGGAATTACTACTGATTTCCTTTGGGAAATTTATTACTGCAGTTTTTATTAAAGAATCAATTCCATCAAAATAAGTGGGAATTATTGGAGTTCCATACATTTTTAACAACTTGTCAATTAACTCTTGTGAAAATATATGATTATCCTGTATCAATGCAAGTTCAGAAGGCATCTCTAACTTTTTAATATCCCTTCTTATTCTTATTAAGTTATCATCCCTTTGATAATGTGCTCTAAGACCTCTAATAAATTTAGTGTAGTCCTCCCAAATTCTTATTCCTTCATGTGATTTAAACATCCAATCGCTATCCAAATTACTTAAGTTACCAAATATCATGGACAAGTTATTTTTGTACATATTTAATACTGAACAACCCTCTAAAAATGCCTTTTCATCATTAAATAACTGTTTAAGTATTTTTGAAGAACCGTAAGCTTTTGAGTAAGATCCTAAATAAATGTCTTGTAAATCACGGAACTCTTTACTACTTACAGATAAATATCTAAAGAACTCGTCAAGAGTTTCTGCACCATGACTTTTTCTTGCATTACTTCTTCTTTCCTGAGATTCAAAAAGACTTAAAAATAAATTATCTCGTTGAATTTTATCATTTAATTGTTCAGAAAGCAATAACCACCTTAAGAAACTTACTGCTGTATTCTTCAAAAGTATCTGTACTCCTATTATCTTAAGTTTTTCTAGATCTAGATTATTGCCTGCAGCATTTTTAATTTGATCAAGGCTATTCTTTACCTCAAAAATTGCAAATTTATTTTTATTTTCGACTTCTAATGCATTAAATGAACCTTGAATAATATTTCTTAATGCATGTTCAACTCCTTCTCTTATCAATGCTTCTCTTTCTTTGGCAACAGCCTCTATACGTACCTTTGGCATCTCACCTGAGTATCTTCTTGTTATGTCATTCATCTGTTCTTCATTGCTCATCTTAAAAGAAAGTATACCTCTTTCAAGTACACTTTCCCCTGATTTTATCCTTTGAGCAGTTTTTTTACCTATGCTTGCTAACTCAATTATAGATTTTACCCTAGTCACAGTAACGAACTCCTCAAAGAGCTCCTCTCCCTTACTTTCGTAAGTATTTTTAAGTATACGCATCGCATCGGCCAGGCTAACTAGCTTTTCCTCACCTGTAGAGTAATTATGTTTGTTTGCTTCTACGCTATCGTCAGTACTTCTACTTTCCTCTAGGGACAAAAGTGCCTTCAATCCACTATGCAATACACGTATTCTTCTTACTGGAGCGTAATCATTATCTCTTAACTTACTGTGCCACTCTAGCAACTCCTGTGAGTTAAACTTAGTACCTATGCTTTCTAAAACTCTAGGTTCGTTAGGTAACATAACCTTCCCAGAGATCCAGTTAGAAACAGCGTCATATGAATATTTTATATCTTCTGGTATAGCGTTGAGTATAGTATGTACTGGGTCGTCTTGTTTTCCTAGAGTTACTACTATTTTTTGTAAAAGTGTACTTAACTTGGTTTTTGTTGGTATGCTTTCTTCTGAAGGTTCAAAAATAATACCCCTATCCTTTCTATAAAGCTCTGAACCTGCCCATAGTGTCGGTATAATATGTCCTTGTAATGTAATCTTTTCCGAACTCTTCTTTCTTACAAATATAGAGTCTCCTTCTCTTATGTTACCTATAAGCTCATACTTTAAGTTATTACCTTCTAAAACAACTCCAACATAATCTGCAGGATATATGAAATTTCCTTTACTAGTTTTCACTAAAACTCTGAAGTTATTCATATGTGTTATTTACCATTTTCAGATATATTAACCTTAAGTTACTTCTAAAATATGTTTCAAAGTTTCCACCTACCTTATTGATTAAGTATTTAAACATTTCTTACGTAAGTGTATTGATAAAATGAAGCGACCATTTGTCTATTTGTTTGCAACCTTATTTCTAGGTTTATTGTTTATATCTACATCATCTGCAAATACTACACATCAACAACTAAGTTCATTATTAAGTTCTTATAACGTATCTGCACAGATGATAAATCAATTAACATATGTAAACACGACATACGGTAAAAATACTTACACTATTGTTTACGAAGGAAGTACTCCATATTTTCTAATTAATACTACTAATTCTCAATATAATTTTGTTCTTAACTCTTCAGTAATCTCAAGCATAATAAACAATGAAACATTTGCAATACTTGAAAAAGAAATAAACTTTAATGCATTATCACAAGGTCTAACTGCATACATGGATACATCCTCATCATCATTAAATGACTGTTTAGTTGAAACTGGATTAAATAGAGGAGTTTCATGTACATTGGGCAATTACTGTGAATCCTGTTCATTGGTTCCATCTTGTAACAAAGTTCTTTTTGCAACTAACGGTCCTACTGGTGTATTTGGTGAAGGAATAATCTCATTCCAACAATCTTATTATGCATTAGAACGTAACCTAAGTACATTTTATTTCTATTCAAATGAAAGTAATATCACTAATGCATCTTCGTCTGATTTAGTTAAAGATGCACAAGCAGTAACCTCCGCTTATAATAACATCTCAGCAATAACTAAAACATTATATCAAAATCCAATATTCCCTCCAACACAAAACGCTAATCTTGCATCATGTAATGGCTTCGGATCACTTTCAATTAATGTTTCATCAAGTAGCGGTCCGTGGTACTGTAATGCAATAGGTTACTGTCAATTCCTTTCATACAATTATACAATGTTGAATAATCTAAATGCTTTATCTAGTAGTATAAATTCACAATTACCTACTCAAAGTAAAATAAATCAAATAGCGCAAGGCGTAGCAACAACAGAAAATCAATTTATAGTTCCAACGTTAGTAAAACAAAAGAAAGCTCTTTACTTAACTGAGATAAGCACTAATCTATCCTCTTACAATAATGTTGTAAATGGTAGTACTTTATTATTAACACATATACAAAACACTACTTTATCAAATAAATTATCTGAACTAAAGTCAAGCTACTCAAATCTTGAAAATAACTATTTATCATTAAATGTTACTGTATACTCGAAAAACCTCTCATCCCAATTATCTTATGTTACTACACTTTACGATCACTTAAACAGAACATACTCTGATCTTTTAGACAAAGCTCAGAACAACACTGTACTTTTAATAGGTGCTCAGTTAATGTCACCTTCATCACAAACATTGTCCCAATATGCATTTGAACAAAATAAATTAAACTCACAGTTAAGTTCATCAATTTCTAATGTAACTCAAGTAAATGACTCTCTTAACTCAATATCTAAAAATGTTTCATATGCTAATGGTCTTGACATAAGCTTCCAATCCTTATCGAGAGGAATAGACGGACCATTTGTTTCATTAATGTCTGGCGCATTAAACTTAAATTACGCACAAACAATCTCTTCAGTTCCTATTCTATCTGCATTATTCTCTTTAATAATTGGTTTAATTATTCTTGCAATAATATTTGTTTATTACATGAAGCTAAAATCATCACATAAAATACGATTAACTCATCACACTTTAAGAGCATGGCGTATGTTATTCATAATTGCCTTAATAATAATTGCAGTATATGTTATACTTACTTATGCAGTAGCAGCATCAGCAAATTCTTCTGCATCATTGTCTTCATTCAGTTCAGCATTATCTTCATCACATTCTGTAATAATAGTTATGAATGGAACTCAAACTCCATCAATTACTTTATGTGCAGCTGAGATAAACAGCACTGCAAAATCCTTAGATTTATCATCAAAAATTTATACAATATCTGGCAGTTCATGTTCTCCAGGATTAATGAATACTAGCGAGTGTATGAACTCATTCGCGAGGGCAGGAGTTCCAGTTATTTCTATGTCCATAGCTAACTCTTCATCAATTAATTTATACTCAATGTACGGAACCGTTCTTTCAATAAAGGGCACAAATCAGTTCATTAATTCATGTTATGGTTCTTACTTTGTAAAGCAATAACTGGTGTTATAATATGGCAAAATCAGAAAATAAAACAAACAATGAAAAGAAACAATCAAAGGATACAAAAACAAAGGTTACGCAGTCAAAAGGACAAAAGACTATTCAAGATTCAAAAAAAGAAAAACAAGCAAATACGAGAAGTAAAAAAAGAATGTTTTCATACGTTGTAACTGGAGCTGTTGCAATAGTTGTAATAGCTGTGTTAATCCTTGCTTTTTATAATTTTAACCCTACTTCATTTGCTACATTCAAATCAAACTTCAACTCTGCTCAAAGAATAGCAATAGCTTCTCAATACATAAACGGAAGTGATTATGCTAATATATCTCAATGCTCAACAGATTTAGTTCACGCTGAAACTTCATCACTAAAAAGAAATGCAAGCACTATCGATTTTTATGTACTAAATGCGACTAGTTGTACATACGCCCCAAATGGTCTTGGACATGTGCTAAATCCTGTAACAACAAATGCATCTTCATGTCAAAAGTCAATAGCGTCAGAACCTACTATATCTCTTAATTATAGTACATATAATCATACCATAATAACTCCTGATCATTTAACAGTGTATGGTACTAGTAAATACTTTGCTCAGTGTGAAATAGCAATAAGTATAGTTTAATTACTCATTATCTTTATACTTTAAAAGGTACGTGAACAATGCTATTTGGTAATAAAAATTCTGAAATGAGATTTCTTCCAGAAAAATTACTTATAAATGGGGTTGAGTTCGATGTTTTTATCAAGGAAGGTAAAGGACAATCGATTTCAGCAAAGATTAACAATGGAGCAATGTTCATACGAATTCCAAAACGACTGAATAAAAAAGAAAAATTAGCTGCAGCACAGAGAATTAAAGTAAAATTAGTTAAAAAACTAGAAAAGTTAGATCAAACTGAACTTAATGCTTTAAAACTAAAGAAATTCTTAATAAAGGAAAATTCAACAATTTCAATTTTGGGGAAAACCTTTACTGTAATGGTTAAATATTCAGATACACAAAGAATTAGAACAAAGATCAAAGGATCTGTATTGGAAATAAAAATACCTAATTCTTTTAAAGACAAAAACAACGAAGATATTATTTCGCGTACTGCTAAAAAAGCCTTATCCAAGGAATTTATTCCTTACTTACAAAATTTAATAGAAAGTATAAACAATGTGCATTATAATTTTCATTACAATAAGTTAAAAATACACCATCAAAATGGTTTATGGGGCAGTTATAGTAGAAGTACAAGAAATATACATTTAAACTTTAAACTCCTTTTTGCTCCAGAAGAAATTATACGCTATGTAATTATACACGAACTTTCTCATATACGTTTTTCTAATCACGATGAAAACTTCTGGCAAAATGTATCCTTGGCATGTCAAGATTATAAAGAAAAAAGAAGATGGTTAAGAAAAAATGGAAATACTCTTGGTTACTTTTGATCTACTAAAACTAAGTTTTCAGAATTAAAATCATTACTTTCAAGAATTTCTTTATCTTCTCGTTTCCAAGGTAGTATATTATCTAAAATTCTATTCATCTCAAGAACTTTTATTCTTGTTATGCTGTAATCCCTTTCTCCTTGCTTAAGTTCTTCAAGTTTTATAAAAAACCAACCTTTTCCATTCATTCTCCAAGCTACATATGTAGGAAATTTAGTATTTTGTTCCCAATCAAAGAGTTTTTTGTATCCATCTAAATCTATACTTAATCTATTTTTTTCCCAGGCCTTACATTCTATTGCGATACAAATTTTATCCTTTATTGCTATTATATCCGGTCCTAATGAATTAACTCCAGAACCTGCACTTCTAAGGACAGAGTAGCCCATATTATAAAATATATTAAGCAGTTCTCGTTCACTCCTCGCTCCTTTCATATATCTATGCAAAGTATCGCCAGTTATACCTTGTTATTTAATGATTTAAACCTTTCTAAATCAGAAAGATTTATATATTTAAGTATAACATATAATACTTTAGTATAAGGTTATATATATGGATATAAGAAATATCTTGTCTGGAAAGAGGGTAATTGGTCTGATGCCTATGCCTATAATTGCATTTATGTTTTTAATAAGTGTTAAACCAGTTATGGGTTCAACAACTATTCAAATTTTTGATATAATAACTACACTTAATTCTGTACAAAGTATTCTGGCTCAAATAGGTCCCACTCTTAGTGCGGTACTTTTCATTATAGCTGGAATATTTTATGCGTTAGGTCAATTATTTCCAACTTATAAAAGAGCTACTCTTCACAGTGCATCTATAGATATTATAATTGGAGCTATAATAGTTGCTGTTTTATCTGTTGCTTCAACAGGTTTAGCAGTAGCTTCAACTCATTTATTAACAAATACAACTGCAAATACAATAGCTAATCTTACTTCAAATACGGTGTAATCATTGAGTATTGGTTTTACAGCTTATGGCTACAATATTGTAATTTATTTAATTGCCATAATGTTATCTATAGGTGGAATAACTCTTGGATTAGGTTATGCTCTAAATGAAAGGAAATTAAAAGAATTTGGCAAAAAAGAATTAATTGAGTCACTATTTAATGGAATAATAGTTGGAAGTTTATTTCTTTTATTTTCAAGTAATGGAGCATTAGGAATTGTTTTAAATCAATTAACCTTGAGTAATAATACTACTATTAGTTGCAGTTCAGTTCTTTCTCAAAATCCCGCACTTTGTCTTGCAAATAACTATTTAGTTGGAACAACTCCATATACTTTTGACGGAGTTCAACACTACTCTGTTTTATCTAGTGTTACCGGCATGATGGTTGGTTTAATAACTCTAAACACTGCACTTGGTTTAGTTGGTGCATCAAAAATAGACCTAGTTATAGTGACTATATCTCTATCGTATGTTGTAAATCCATTGATATCTCAAATACAGTATTTAATAAGAATACTAGGAACTCTTTCTATAAGCATTCTTGTTCAAGCTGCAATAATAACAGTAATAGCATTTTCTGCATTATCCCTAATTCTTCCATCAGGTATGATACTTAGATCATTTTATCCTACTAGAAAGTTAGGTGGTTTTTTAATAGCAGTGGCTATTGGTTTATATGTAGTATTACCCTTATCTTATGTTTTAAATGCGAGTATGGCTTCGTCATTTTCTACAAACATAAACTCTACTTCATTATCTGAAGTTACTTTATCTACAAAAAACTTTCAGAATACTATACTATCAACAAGTTCTGAAGCACAAAATAGTAACAGTACTTTATTGACTGGTTTAGTTGATGTAATAACTAATGGGATAACATCTTTATCTAATTCTATATCTTCTACAATAAATTATCTTTACAGTGCAATCAGTTATTTTATAGTTTATGTCTTTATTTTGCCAATATTTAGCTTGATTTTAACAGGTATTTCTATACGAGAACTCTCTCAAATATTAGGTTCAGAAGCTTTCTTTGGGAAGTTCAATATTTTATAGTGATTAAATGAAAGAAAATGAGTTATTCAATAAATTACTTTTTTATGTGCTTTATATTACATCAATAATCTTTCTTTTAATTACTATTCTTTCAGGTTCCTTTTATTTAATATTGATATCTTCAATTCTTCTTCTATTTTCACTAATCTATCTTCATTCTGGTCATATAATAAATAATTATTTAATTAAAAAATCAAAAATTATTGAAATAACAAATAATTACACCCTAAGTTCTTCCTTAACCTCTGTCTTCAAAAGAAAAGGTTCTGAATACATTGGTGTTTCAATAGCTGAAATTAAGCAGTATGGCCAATCAAATATATCCTCTGATTCTATGAAATCATTAATAGAGGCAATCCATGAACCGTTTGAGTTCTCTATTTACTCTTATGAATTAAATAAAGAAAAATTACTTGAGCCTTTAGAAACAAAGAAAAAAATGAAAGAAATATTATTAACAAAAATCAAAGAAAATAAAAGTGACAAAATAAATCTTGTAAAAAGAGAAATTGAAATATTAGAATCAGAAATAGAAAGTATTCGTTCGTCTGGAAAGTCATTTGATGTTTCTATATTAATAAAATCTTTTTCTACTTCCAATAATGAAGGAGATGCATCTACACAGTCTTTTAAAACACTTCAAAGAATAGCAGATACATTTTCAGCAGCTCTTAAACTTGAATATGAGATTATTAGGGGAGAAAGACTTCTCGAATTTTTTAGTTGATTTTATGAAGACAAATCTTATAGGAAGCGTTGGCCTTTCAAAACTTTTAATAATTCCTAAAGAACCAGAAGAGAAATTTGATCAGATACTTAAAAATTCTAAAAATGGTATTTATTTAGGTAGCTCTTCTATAATGTCAAAACCTTTTTTCTTAGACTTTGAAAATCTTATAAATCCACATATTTTTGTAGTAGGTATGACAGGTAGTGGTAAAACATTCATGGTCAAAAATTTAATGTTAAAACTATTTGGTTGTTTAAATTCTACAATTTTTCTTTTAGATTTCACTGGAGAATATTCCTCTTTTGCAAATTTTATAAATGCAAAGAACTTCTCAAAAGTTTCTTTTAAAAACTCATCTGAAAAAAATGAAAATTCAATTTTTTATTTAAATTTAGAAAAATTAGATGAAAAACAAAAAATAATCACCGCTACACAAAATATTTCATTTCTAGTTGAAATAATGAGATCAAGAAAAATAGGTTCTAAAAATAAATTTTTTATAATAATCGATGAAGCTTGGAAAGTCCTCGACGAACATTCTGAAATTAACACCTTAATAAGAGAAGGTAGAAAATATTCTGTCGGTGTAATACTATCTTCACAGATAATAGAAGACGTAGATCAAAAAATTCTTTCAAACTTCGCTTCATTATTTGTTTTTAGAACACAAAATATGAAAACTTTAGAAAAATTAAAAATTAATTACCAAATACCTTTGGACTATGTAGAAAAAATCCAAAATCTGAATGTTGGTAATTGTATTGCCATAATGGTTTACAACTCTGATAAAAGAGGAATTTTTGAAATAAATAAAATAATCGGGGTAAATATTGCTAAAAAAATAAATTTATCTATGGGTAATAATATGATTGAAATAAAAAAAGACAAAATAGAAAAATTAATACATAAAGTTTCAAAAGATGATCCATCTAATTTAATTCTCAAATTAGAAATGAATAACACTATTGATTTAAACGTTTTAATTCTGGAACTACTTAAGTTAAATGCAGATAGATTAGAGTTACTTTCTGGATTACTTGGCCTTGGACTTGATCATAACAAAATAGCTGATTCTTTTGCAATAGCTTTAAACGGTGTAACCTATGTTATCTAAAGCTAAAAAATATAATTTTACTTCAAAGATACAGATAAATGCAAAAACAGATGTTACATTTGAAAAAATAAAATCTTATTTAATTAATCATAAAAACTTAAAACTAATAAAAGACGGAGATTCACTTATTTATCTGATTAAAAATACAGATATAGATTACTATTCAACTTTAGAATTATTTAAAAATAAGATAGCTTTTATAACATATTCTAATTCCTTCCCCTCACTTTATTCTTATGATTCAATGATGAAATTAATACTTTTATTATCTTTTATGAAAGACATCTATACTATAGAATTAGCTGATTTATATCCATACTTAATTGAATTTTTTAGAAACGCATCACTATCCAATAAAAGTAATTTTGAAGTAATAAATGACAAATCAAAGAACATAAATCCTCCTGAATTAATACTATCAGAAAGAAATATAAATTTATTAAAAGAGAACAAATCATTGACTCTTGATTTATCAAAGAAAAAATCGGAAATTATACTTCTTTTCCACAAGTTTATTCTTTTAAAGTATCCTAAAAGAGTAAATGTTCAAGAATTATCAAAAGATTTAGATTTTGATGAAAATCATATTAAAAAATTAATTTCAGAACTGATTACATCTGGGGTTTTAGTAAAATGGCTAAATAAAAACGATTTTGCGTTGGTTAAATGATGAACTACTATCTCTTTTCTGACTTTTTTGTACTTATTATGGGTATTTTCATAATGGTACTTTTACGATCCGTACGCTACTCCAATAAAAAAATTAATATCAATATTCCAAACTCTGTTCTTTTTGACAAAACAACTAATGAATTAATAATCCCTAAAAAAATCTTTCCATATCGTCTATCTGAGATTTTTGAGATAAACGATTTTGAAAATTTAGAATTTTTTACAATACTTTTACAAAATAACGAAATAATTAACTTTGGAAATTATATATCTCTAAAAACTACCCAAGTAAGAACTCTAATATTTAATAATTTAAAATTTAATTT
>JAJZKH010000111.1 GCA_021850955.1 Microcaldota archaeon | reverse complement strand
AAGTCTCTTAAATTATGCAGATCGGCTGCGTAAGTAAGTTTATCTAGATTGACTATCTTATCCTCTGGGTGCGTTTTAACCCAGTAGTGGATGAAGTTAGCACCTATAAATCCCGCACCGCCCGTGATTAATACTTTCATATAAGCATCTCATCGAATTTTTTAGAGGAAAATATTACGTAAAAGGAATCCCATCCCTTTTGTTAATAAAGATATCCTTTTGTACTTCGCGAGATCTGTTATCCTCCTCCCTAATAGATAGATGCGTGCATTTAAAAATAATTTCTCACGAGCATTTAATAAATTATAAAAACTATGCGTGTAACAGGCAAGTAGACTTCTTAGTTCAAGTCCTGTAGTAAATAACTTATTTTTATTTCCATAAGTTACATTGGATCTATGGGACCTATACAAAACTCCAATCTTTTTCAGTTCAATTAATGTTGTAAGTTTACTAGAAATAAGTGCTATTAAATAGTCAGTATGCAAATAATCATAGAATCTATCATCCAGTTCAAATAAAATTTTGATTAGTTTTCTTTGAAGGTCTTTTCTTATCGCAATCGTATTAAGGTCAATATAATTTCCAATAACTAATGAAGAGAAAGAATTGTGTTTCGGAAAATTTGATATTAAATTAGAATGTAATTTTTTACCATTTTTATCAATTAATTCTGCGTTAGAGAATGCAAATTTAAATTTCGTTTCGATCGATAATTTGTATAAATCACTTATATGTTCTTTTTTAAATTTATTGTCATAGTCTAAAAATAAAGTAATTTCTCCGTCAGATTTATTCATACCTATTAGAAGCGCCCTAAAAAGAAAAGTATGGGGGTGTCTTATAATAGTTATAGGTCGATTTTTAATTCTTTTTAATATAAAGCTTCTTAAGATATCATCAGTTTTATCTGTAGTTCCTAAATCCAATAATACAATAGTATGTATAATCCCTTCATAATCCTGAGTCAAGATAGACGTAACTGCATCTTTAATATATTTTTCTGCATTATATGCACTTACAAGAACTGTAAATTTAGGTTTCTTTTGCATATTCTTACGAATTCAATCGTTCTAATACTTTCACCCAACGTTCTAAGTCATTTCCACACTGTCTTACAAAAGGATGTTCTGATTCTGATGTTTTCATTTTTTTAGCTATCTTATATATCTTTTCAAAATCATCTTTAACATCAGTCAAATCAACAGATTCTATTATTTTATAAAAATTTTCATTGGCTGTCACTCCAGCAACTTCAAAAGTTAAGTCTTTAAATGTGCTTCTTGGAGCTTTGTTGTGTATGCATATAGGAGAACCATTTATTATACGTAGTCCTTTTGAATCAATAAATTTTTTAGCAACAATACCAGACCAAATATCGTCGAACCTATCTACTTTCCATTGGTTTTCACCCATTTTGTACTGATAAAAGGCAGGAATTATGTCCCGTCTAAATGCAAGATTCATACTGCATACTGTAGTATAATTTTCTTTTTTAATAGTGAAATTATCCTTCGCGTAATCCGTTATTTTAAATCTAGTTTTTGATTGTCCATTTAAATCACCGTCGAACAATATTCTAACCGCATCCAAATCAGGTATATTGCTCCACAATCCCTGAGAGATGGCAACTTCTCCGTTAATAGTAACTCTCTCTTCAGTTATCTTTTCATGAGCAGCCCCATAAGGATATCCACGAGGGTATAATCCGTATCTACTGAAAGAATGGTTTAATACGTTTACAAAGCCTTTATCGCTGGAAAGCTCAGATATCTCCCCTCTGTAGTTTAAGTTCTTAATATGTTGTCCAAAAAAGTCAAAGTTATCCTCTGGCAATGTGTCATCGTCAATAGTGAACCCATAGGTTAATTCTTTGTTCATCCACATATATAGCAAACCAAAACTTTCTTCTGCGCGGTGTTTCTTAGGGTATATATCAGAATATTCTTCTACACCATACTCTCTCATAAGTTTATCTCTGTCCTGCTGGTTCAACACTAAATCAGTTTCTCTTAATACAGATTCATATTGTTTTTTGTTTATGTGGTCTTCAGTTAAAACCATAAACTTTATGCGTGATAGATCAAAATTGTGTAATTTGGCATTTTCTATATATTTTTTTATAAAATTTGGTCCTCTAATAGTCGGTAATATAACTAAAATTTCATTTTTTTTGGTTTCCATCTACTTTTAATTTAAACAGTAGTTATTTATATACAATTTCTTATAGTCCTTAGTTGGTAGTGCAACCCGCGTATAACGACTTTTTGTGATTTGGTGCATTTCTTCACTAAAACTACACGTTATACCATTTTTTTCGAATTCTGATTTAATGTAAGGCTTTATTAGAAAACCTCTTTCATCCTCGAATATATGAGGAGTTATAATCTTTACATCTTTTATTGTTGTATCTTCAAATTTGAATGGCATACTAATCCTTGATATAGTCTATCAAATATATACATCAAATTGGCATTAATACACAAACTATTGTAAAAATAAATTTTGAATTGTATCAAATTCAGTATATCTATTATGTATAGTCCTATCATAATGTACAACTTTATAACCAAAACCAGACAAGAATTTTATACACTGTTCTTTAAGTGCTTTTGTATGTACTTCCAGTATTATTTTCGGATGATGGGTTTTTATTGTTTTGATCGCCCCCTTCAAAACATCCATTTCAAATCCTTCTACGTCTATTTTCAATATATTCGGCTTTAGCCTATAAGAATCCAACGTTTTAACGGTCGTATTCTGCTTTTCCCCTTATCAATCAAACTATAGTCAGTGATTTTTAATAAACTTATAAGTTTTGTCGAGCCGCGTTA
>JAJZKH010000110.1 GCA_021850955.1 Microcaldota archaeon | reverse complement strand
CGTGACAACAAAGAAGACTCCGAGGCTTTCGCCAATGTTCTCATGGCAGCAAAGGCTTTTGAAAATGGAGCTTATTAAACTTCGTTTTTTATCGAAAATAAAGATTATTTAGTGATTTATTTTTGATATTAATCGTAAATAAATTCATTTTCTTGTTTTTCTTGTGTTTGTATCCTTTTTCCTTCAAAATATAAACAGTAGGATTGCATATGGGTTACAGTGCTTATAATTAATGACAATATGCATTTAGCTAACTTTCTGTAGTGACTTGAAAGAAAATACAATATAAAAAGTTATGTCCAAACAAATACAACAATCTATTAAAAAGAACATCCCTGTAAAAAATAAAAAAGGCCAAGTTTTTACACCAGAATGGATTGTTCACAAGATGTTGGAAGATAGTGGTTTTCTATATGATGAACAACTTCTGGATAAATGTGTTCTCGAGCCAGCATGCGGAGAAGGAGCTTTTTTGGTTCCAATTGTCAAAGAATATATAGAAAGGGCAATGAAGAGACATTGTTCAGAAAAAGAATTATGTGCTATATTGGAGCGACAAATTGTTGCATATGATATTGACGATGTTGTTTTGCAAATATGTATACAAAAGTTAAATCAGACAATAAAGGACAATGGAATAAATACCCCGGTCAAATGGAATCTTTATCGCCGGGATATTCTTAGGGAAGAAATATCATTAGAAAAGTATGATTATATCCTTGGAAATCCTCCTTATATCCATATTCATGATTTACAACCGGAAGATCGGTTTTATCTAAGGACGCATTATCAGTTTTGTCAAAAAGGAATGATTGATATTTACCTAGCCTTTTTTGAATTAGCCTTAAAGATATGCAAAACAGATGGTATGATTGCTTTTATTACCCCCAATTCATTCATGGTTAATGCCTTTGCCAGGCGATTCAGAAAATATCTCATTCAAGAAAGGTTGATTGTAAAAATCATAGATTTTAAAAGTGAAAAGGTTTTTACAGGAACAGATATTTATTGTGCAATTACCTTTTTGTGTAAACATAATCAATCTGACTTTATTTATGCCACGAGAATACAAACATACAATTCATCGCCTTTTTCTATGGAAAAAGAAAACGTTATTAAACCAGATGACAAAAAAATAAAAACCCAAAAGCAATTAGAAGAATATGAGATTCCAAGTGGTAATGATCTATTTGAGGAAAAAAGGATTTTCTTTGAGGATTATCTTGATAAACCATGGGCTTTCAATTACAACATTATTGATAACGAGAAATCAAAGGATAAACAAATATTGAAAAAATGGCAAAAAAATAAAAACGACAATATTACATTTTCATTACCTAAAGCGCAACATGGATTAGCTACATTACGTGATTATATTTTTGCCAGTTATGACTGGAAAGAACTTTCAAATGGCAATCTTAGTTTTCGCGGTGTAGAGATTGAAAAAGATTTGTGTCTCCCTGCAATAAAAGGAAGTTCTCATAGCGATACTGATGTTTATGCAAAAATGATCTTTCCATACTTCATAAAAGATAGTTTGATTAAACCTATGGAAGAATCCTATTTACAAAAGCATTATCCCTTGGGGTATCATTATCTTTTAACGAATAAAGAAGAGTTGTTATTACGCAAGGTAGACAAAGGTGCTGTATGGTATCAATACGGAAGAAGCCAGGGCATGCAAAATATGCTTGTTTGGAAACTTGCATTTAAAACACTAATAAAAGATACAATATCAATATTATTACTACCACCTAAAGTGCTTGTATATAGTGGAGTTTTTATTCCCGGAGAGAAAGAGGAGTTAGAATTATTAATGAAAATATTACAGAATTCAAACTTTTTGTGGTATGTACAAAATTATGGAAAAAGATATAGTGGCAATTATTTTGGTCTAACGGCAAGAATAATCAATGATTATTTAAAAACCATCTAATTCCTTGTCCAAAACCAAAAGACCTTCCTTATACATTTGTTTTTCGTTTCTTTTATTTGTAAACTTTTCGGCTTCCTTCACCCATGGTATAGTTTCCAGACAAATTGCTTTTGTTCTTTTATCAGCTTCTTCATTGGATAAAGTAGTATCCTGAAACAGTGCATGAAGCATTATATGTTTGCGTGCATTTTTTGGCCATACTTCGTATTCGCCAACTACAAGGCCCATTTTACGCAATTCGCTGTTGTAACTTCTGAATATTTTTCCATAAAATTCCAACACACTACTACTTTGTGTATATTTAAAAAAATAAGTTAAACTTAATTTGTAGCAATCAATATTTTTAGCGAGTTCAGTACTTAAAATAAAAGGTGTTTCATAACCAACTACTTTAGTCAGGTTCGTTATAATATTTTTTTCATTATCATCGAGAATCTCTTTTATTTCCGAAGAATTTCTTTTGGATTCTATTAGTAATAAGTCTGTTATTTTATTATAATTATAACGCCGTTTCATATTATCATTATATCAAGGTAAAAACATTGACGATAGATTAGATGAATTGGCAGCAGATTAGATGAACAATAAAATACCAAAAGATAAATAATTATAAAAAGATAATGAGAATACTAAAACATATGAGGGTATCAAAAGATAGTAAAGAAAATAATTGTTGAAACAGGATATGATTGATAAAACGTGAAAATGAATAACAATTGATACTAATAGAGATTGACAACATAAAAATTAATAATAAGTATTAAATTGGTATAAAAACAGAGATAACAAACAGCTATCTATTTATCAGAATAAATTCTATCAAGAGATTTGATAATGATATAATAACAATATGAAAGAATATGATTTTGATTCAATAAAAAAGACTGACAATCTTCTTTTACTCGTT
>JAJZKH010000109.1 GCA_021850955.1 Microcaldota archaeon | reverse complement strand
TATCTAGATCCGCTGGTTTTTCCAATTGCCGAGACAATATACCATAAACATGTAGTTTGTTTACATCAGCTTCTTTTAAAACTGCGGACAAAAGTTCAAGTGTATATTTACCCATACCCCTATGCCATGCAGGTGATTGAAATACTTGTAAATCAACAATAAGATATTTCGACATTATTAGCCTCTTATTCCTTTAACGATTATCTTTAGTGCTGACCTGACGATAGTATATAGGATTAATAAAATACTCTTTGGTGGTGGTGTTATATACTGTTGGAAATTATTCTTATCATATTTATGTATAGCATCCATATTAGGCTCTACGTCAAGGTTAAGATTAGTTGGATAATATTTTTTTTCTTTTGAGAACCTAGTAATAATTTTATTATCTAGTTTTATTATTCTCATTCTAATTTGTCTTTTTATATGTTTACGGAGAGGTATTATAGAATCAATTTCATTTATTAATGACAATTCATAAGATTCTTTCTCTCTAAGTTCATTGCTTAATGTTTTTATTTCTAGCTCTAGAGAATCTTTTGCGACAGCAAGTGATAAATTTTCTATTTTCTTCTTCTTCATATAATCTATTAACCTAAAATTAATGATTGGTTCTTTGAATATTACGCCATGTACGTAATCAAACTTTTTAGATTTGTCTGTATTATTATCTGTGTAGTAGTTATTAATACCGTCGAAAAAAACTTTAGTATACTCTTTTTCAACTAAAAACTCAGTCCAATCTATTTCAATATGATTTGCTTCTACGCATATTACTTCAGGTCGATATTTTGACCAGTCATTTCCAATCAAAACTTCATATTCAAAACCCTCCACATCAACTTTCAAAAAATTAATTTTTTTATTAACGTATTCTTTAAATATTTTCTGTAAAGTATATGTTTTTATAGAAATATGCTCTACATTTTTCGTAACTTCATTAGGAGATTGCTCATATTCATCCTTCATTTTTTGAGATAATGTAGAGAGACCATCTCCGTCTGGGTAATAATTAAGATCCGCAATACCTTCCTTATCACTAATGCCAATCTGTAAATTAATATCTCTGGTTCTCTCTTTAACTAGTTTATTGTATTGATGTGGTAGGGGCTCAATATTTATGCCGCTCCAATTACGATCATAAAAATATTTAGTAACTGATTCGTGAACTGGTTCGTTGGCACCAACATCAACATAAAAACCTATTTCGTCTTCATCAAAAAAAGCACTCAGAATTATATCCTCTCTATTTTGAGCATAACTTACAATATAGTCCTCAAACATTATCTTTAATCCTTAAACTTAAATGAGTTTCTGGATCCACTAGATACATCGTCTTTTCTTCTTTCATCACACTAAACATCTTCGCTTCTTCCCACCAATCCCATACGCTATTATTGGTGTTAACGGCAGCAAGATCTACAAAATATTCACCATCCCTTAGAACATTTTGAAATTTCCAATTTACTTCAACAATTGCACCTTTTGCTATTTTAGGTATTTTTTTCTTCTTTATAACCGAATTAGTTCCCATCAATTTTTGGCCAGCAGCATCTGATATTGAAAATCCTAAATTAACGTTTTCAACCTTTTCTTTTGCTTTTGCTTCAGCATTAATTTCAATAAAATCATCATTGACAACAATCTTTGGAGAAGTAAATTTTAATTCACCCGTTCCCCATCTATTACTTTTTTGTTCATCGCTAGATATATCTGTTTTAGTATCTTCTATAAACATTCGAGTATATTGAGCTGATATTTTATTAGCCGAACCAGCAGCTATTATTTCGCTTTTTTCTATCATTATTGCACGATCACAATATTCCCTAACAGAGTTCATATCGTGTGATACAAACACGACTGTTTTTTTATTCTTTTTAAGTTGTTTAAAATAATTAAAACATTTACGTTGAAAATCAGCATCACCAACAGCTAAAACCTCGTCTACTAAGAGAATATCTGCGTTTGCTCTAGTCGCCATAGAAAAGGCTAATCTTACTTGCATGCCTGATGAATAGTTTTTAAGTTTTTGATCCATAAATCTTTCCATTTCCGCGAACTCAACAATATCGTCATACATATCATCGACTTCTTTTTTAGAAAATCCCAGAACCGCCCCATTCAGATAAACATTATCTCTTCCGGATAATTCAGGATTAAACCCAACACCAAGTTCAATAAAAGGCACAAGCCTACCGTTAACAGTTGTAGATCCTTTTGTGGGCTGATAAATTCCAGCTAAAATCTTAAGCATGGTACTTTTGCCACTACCATTTCTTCCAACAATACCAAAAAACTCACCTTTTTTAATTTCAAACGAAATATTTTTTAGGGCGTGTTGAGTTTCTTTTTTGATTGTCACATGTCTAAACATGCTAGTAAAAACACCTTTGATTGTCCCTTTTCTCTCATGAACTAGAATAAAGTCTTTTGATACATTGTCGACTTTAATGGCAATTTCTTTTTTAGTGGCTTGCATATATTAAGTCTCCTCTGCAAATGATTTAGAGCGTTTTCTAAAATACATACTAGTTAAATACAACAATACTAGTGTTATGCCTATAGGAATAGCCCATATCCAAGGATCTCCTTTGTATAAAGTACCTATTGTTTCTGTTGCATGAGTAATCAATACGTATCGAGCATCCTGTATGACTTGAGCGAACGGATTTAGAATTACAAACCTAGCGTAAAAAGGAGGTATCCTACTTAATGGATACAGTATAGGGGTAATGTAAAAGGCGGCTTGTATGGTAACGTCCCAAATGTAAGATACGTCTCGATATCTTACAAAAGCTGTACTCAAGAAAAAACCCAAAACTAAAGCAATTAAAATAAGTTCAATGATTAGTGGGATTAGAAATAAAGCTTGCCAAGTAACGGGAACTTTTTCAGCT
>JAJZKH010000108.1 GCA_021850955.1 Microcaldota archaeon | reverse complement strand
AAACTACACGGAAGAGGATAATCCAAATCCAATAAATGAATACGGCAAAAGTAAATTAATTGGTGAAGGGAATGCACTGAAAAATGATGCAATCGTATTAAGAATAGAGATGCCTTATGGTATTAACATTGCAAAAAACAAGAATGTGTTCTTTGAATCTGTAATAAATAATCTTAAAGAGGGAAGGACTGTAAATGCAGCTTTGGACCAGATAATCTCTCCGACATTTGTTGAGGATATACCAAAAGCAGTAGAAGTGTTAGTTGAGAAAGGAGCTAACGGGATATTTCACCTGGCTTCAAAAGAGCACTTTAGCAGGTTTGAATTTGTAAACGTTATAGCAGATGTTTTCAATTTTGACAAAACTATTATAAAGCCTGTGAAATTAGCAGACTTTAAAATGCTGGCTAAAAGGCCGAAAAATACTTTTCTTAATACTGAAAAAATATCCAAACTATATGAAATAAAGGCACTTAGAGCTAACCTGGAAAAAATAAAAACTGGAATGCTTATTTAATTTTTACTTAGTCTTTCCCGCAGTATATTTGATGCCTCTAGCAGACTTTCAAATGTGCCGGCGTCCAGCCAAGGCTCCTTTAGGAAAGAGTGTAATAATTTTCCCTCTTCAAGATACATGTTATTAACGTCTGTTATTTCAAGCTCTTCTCTTGCAGACGGCTTTAATCTGCTGATTTTGTCAAATACTGTATTATCGTACTGGTATATTCCTGTAACTGCATAATTTGACTTAGGCTCTTTAGGCTTCTCTTCTATTCTCTTTATTCTTTGGTTTTCATCAAATTCTGGTACGCCGAAACGCTGCGGATCCTTGACTTCTTTTAGAAATACCCTTGCACCGGAAGTAAAATTACTTACGTGCTCAGAAATATCATCTAGTATTATATTGTCTCCTAAGATTACTGTTATATTATCATCCTTAACAAATCCCTGAACTAATGACAAAGCATGTGCTATCCCTCCAGCTTCATCCTGCAAAGTATAATGAAATCTCGCTCCAAATTCCTTTCCTGAACCCAAAAGATTCATGAAGTTTCCTGCGTTTTCTTTTCCCGTAACTATTATAATATCCTTTATTCCTGCCGAAACCAATCTTTCTATTGGATAATATATCATCGGCTTGTTGTAAACCGGCAGTAAATGCTTGTTTGTAACCTTTGTTAATGGATACAGTCTAGTACCGTTACCGCCTGCAAGAATCACTCCTTTCATTTATATTTAAGACGATATTTGCTTTATAAATATTAATATTAGATAAAAACTCTCTATTTTGAGGCATATATTGTTCCATGGCTGGAAAGATCAAATCTAAGTTGATTGTGCTTAAATATTATGACATTCTTGAATCCATAGTCCTTAAGTTTATCTAATAAGTACTTAAGAGTCTTAGACTTGTCTTTTAGCAGATATGGTGAGTATTCTAATCTTACCAATTTAAACCTGGATACAGCTTTATCGTTGATAACATCGAATTCTGATCCCTTTATATCAAGGTCAAGCAGGTATGGATGATGAATGCTCATTTCTTTTAGCAAAGTTTTAATGGATTTTGATGGCGTTGTTATGTAAGCATTTGTTTTATTAAATAATGATGAACCGCCGCTAGATTTAGACGAAGGAAAATCTACTTTTCCATCTCTGCCTATAGCATATCTTTTTAAAACAATTTTATTTGCTAGCTTTTGATTTAATTTTATATTTTTTTGCCAATGCAAATGACTTTGTATCTGGTTCAAATGCATATACTTTTGCACCAAAATAAGCATAATATAAAGGAGTATCTCCGATAAATGCACCAGCAGTAACAACAATCTTATTTGCTAAATCGTGACTAGAAAAATGAATTTGCCTTAGGAAAGTTTCAGAAAAGATAAGCGGGTCGAAATTCTGAAGATATAATTTTAAGCCTTGATGAGTTTGTATGATGTTATTATTTAATAATTTCCATTGACCTGGCTCATCGCCTAATCTGATTCCTTCGGCTAAAAGAAAATAGACGAAATTAAATATATCTTTTTTATTTTCTTTATTAAATTTTACTGAATTTCCGTCTGTTAGTTTTATAACACCGTTTTGAAATATTTTTACCCAAGGATTTTCTATAATATACTTTTTCCCCTCTACGGTTTTTGTAACAAGAGTTTTCTGACGGGAAACTGCATTAATAAATCTATTTTTCAATCTAAACATAATATTACTTTATGCAATAATTAGTATTTAAATCAATTTTATGTATACTTTAGATAACAAGTTTGTTTTTCGAATAATTTCAATTGTTTACTTAACTGCTTATTATGAGAATGTTTCTGTTTTTTTAGATATTTACAGTTTCACTAATCTAATCATAAGCACAAAATTCAACTACTTCTGTGCTTTGAGCATAAATAGCTAAGATACATTCCAAACGTCATAAATTTAAAAAAGTAGGGTTTCCTATTTCACTATGTCGTCAAACTTATCAAAAATGATAAGTTTAGATATATATAAAAATAACCAGAGATAAAAGAACCTTCGTTATTAGGTATAATAAAAAAAGCTATGTTAGGAGAATTAATTATTACGAAAGGTACTTTAATACCCTTCAATTTAGAACTTAATGACTAATAAAAATAACTAAATTTTTTAAGGTAAATGTTAACTAGGCACAAAAAGTTTAAAATTAATAGCCTTAATGAATTTTCAATAAAAAAGAATATTTTATTCCTGTAGAAATGATATTTATTTCTGGGTTATTATCAGCTTAGTTCCTGTGCTTTGAACGGGATTCTTTCTAGCCCTAGTTATTATTGCCGCCGTTATAAGAAGAATTGCTCCTATTATGATAAATGCAATATCAATAAATAGCAAAGTTCCGGTGAATGTAGAAAATATCGATGAAGGTATCTTCA
>JAJZKH010000107.1 GCA_021850955.1 Microcaldota archaeon | reverse complement strand
AGCGACACTTTCTTCTGATTATCTAATAGCTGTATCATCATTAACAAAGGTCGATGCAATTAAATTAGGTTATCCTAAAGATAAAATTTTTGTTGTAAACCATGGGGTCAGTAAAGCCTTTTTTAAACCTTTGCCAAAAAAACATAGTCAAAAATTCATTGTAGGTTATGTCGGTGCTTTGAGGACCAGAAAGAATCCAGAATTTATGCTTAAAGGCTTTATGCAAATAAAACAAGTGAATTATGAGATGCGCGTGTACGGAAAATTAGGTTATAACAGAGATAAAATAATAGAAATTGCAAAAGGAGATAAAAGGATCAAGTTTTTGGGTTTTGCACCAGAAGATAAATTAGTGAGCATATATGACAGTTTTGATGCCTTTGTTTTCCCGAGCTATTATGAAGGTTTCGGGATCCCAATAATAGAAGCCCAATCCCGCGGCCTCCCAGTAATAATCTATAAATACGGAAAGATCCCAAAAGAAGTAAGAAAGTACTGCTTCGAAGCAGAAAGCCCTGAGCACATGGCCCAGATAATAGAGAACATAAAGGAAAACGGTTATAATGAAAAGCTTAGAAAGAAGGCAATAGTATATGCAAGAAGCTTTACTTGGAAAAAGACTGCCAAGGCAACTTTGGAAGTGTATAAAAAGGTGAACCTATATGAACGTTGAAGATATTAATAGCTTATATGTAAGTAACGATTTTAATGATGTTATAAAATTTTATAACTATTTTGCTAATAAAAGTAGTATTATTGATTGGATGAAAAATAGACCTAAAATGAAACCAAACTTGATTGAATATTTTAGCAATACTGATGATTATGCTATCGTTGTAATACCGACAATAAATTCGAATGGTAGATGGGCAGGTATCGATAAAAAAATATTCAAAAATTTGCACATTATATTTGCTGAAAACAAAAACCAAAAACCAAATAAATATTTTAATTATGCATTTTCAGTTAATACCGCAATTAAAAGAGCATTAGAATATAATCCAACATGGATAATAATATCCAATGACGATATGTTTAAGGTTGATAGCATATCACAACTTATAAAAGAGTTAAGAAATAGTGAAAATTATGACTCTCTATTTTTTCCAAAATCCGAAACTTATTCTGATAATGTTGTTATGGCAAAGGCAGAATTTCAGAATTTAATAAGACAATTCTTTTATTGGAGAAAAAGCTACAAAAATATTATTAATAAGTTTAAAATAAAATTCGAAATACTAAATTTTAAAGAACACGGATTTATTTATAAACATTTTATATACAGACAGGTAATAAAAATACCTCATCATCAAGGAAATTTTATTGTTCTGAATTCTAAGTTTATCAATTCAATCGATAGTAAAGGTAAAGTATTTGATGAAACGTTTATAAATGGGCACGAGGATACTTGGCTGTCTTATAAATATCTACAGAATTGCAACTTTAAGCTAAGTAATTTTAATATTGGTAGGTATATAGGAAGTTCTTTGGGTAACGGGGTAACCAGAGCGTTTAGAGAGATAGCAAACGAAATTTATTTTGAAAGTCTGCTTGAAATCTAATTGTTTAATACTTAAATTTAATTTCAAAAATTGTCATCAAACATAATTAATTGTGTAAACAATGAACCTACAAATCGTTAAATTGATAACCATATGTAAAAACTTCTATAATTACGCATCCTTTTTATTTTAGGATTGTACAACTCTTTATCACTTTTATCTATTAATTAGATATAATAAGCTAAATAGGAATATAGTTCTTATAGATCTAATATTAAGACATATTAAAAACCCAATCTTTTTATAGACCTAAGGTAAGTATTAAAGCAACCATAGGCGGAAGGAAAATTTGTAAATACTCTCTCTATAAATTGCTTATTTCTTTCCAACTCTTATCCTTTTCTGATAGAACTGGAGTTTTAATAATCCATTTAATTCCTATATTATAATCATTCCAAATAATACCTGATTCACTTTCTTTTGAATAAATATTGTCTACACTATATATTACTTCTGCCTCGTCACTAATAACCTCAAAACCATGTGCAAAGCCTCTCGGAATATAAAGCATATTCTTGTTTTCTTCTGAAAGTGCCATAGAAACATATCTACCGAAAGTGGGCGAATTTTTTCTTATATCAACAGCTACATCAAATATCTCGCCTTTTATACACCTAACAAGCTTTGCTTGTGCATATGGTTCTTTTTGATAATGTAATCCTCTTAACACGCCTTTAACTGACTTTGAATGGTTTTGTTGTACAAATTCACCAGCTATTCCTATCTTTGCGAACTCCTCCTTTTGGTAGATTTCCATGAAGAAGCCACGTTCATCAATGAAAACCTTTGGAGTTATTAAAATGACTTCTGGAATTTCTAATCTTTTAAATTCGAATGCCATAATATCATCTAATCTTATAAATACTTAAATATTTAATCATTATAAGTTTATGATATGGAAAAGCTGCTATTAATAGGTGCAAGCGGACTTCTCGGCAATAAAATCTATCAATTAGCCGAAGATCGGTATGAAGTTTATGGCACATATAATTCACACAAGCCGAAATTAAAAAATATGTTAAGATTAGACGTTACGGAAAAAAGTTATGTCTCAAAACTTATGCGTGATATAAGACCAGATTTAGTAATAGATACGCATGCTTTGAGTAATGTTGACTATTGTGAGTTACATCCTGAAGACGCATGGAAAATAAATGTCGAAGGAACAAAAAATGTTGCAGAATCCTGCAAAGTCAATGGTTGCAAGTATATATTTATCTCTACCGACTACGTATACGACGGCTACAAGACAACTACATACTCCGAAAAAGATAAACCACATCCAATAAATTATTATGGAAGAACTAAGCTCATTGCAGAAAAAGTAATAGAAGCACTTGATATGGATTACATAATAGCTAGGACAG
>JAJZKH010000106.1 GCA_021850955.1 Microcaldota archaeon | reverse complement strand
TCTTCGGATAAGAGTTACAAATGGCAAAGCAGAGATAATATTAAAATATGGAAAATGGGGGGCGTTTGACAGCAGAGAGGAAGTATCTGTTCCGATATCCGTTAAGGACTTTTCAAATGCTGTAGAAATGCTAAGATTGATCGGTTGGACACATGGGGTAATAAATGTCAATGATCGTTATAAATTCAGATATAAAGGAATAGAATTTGTGTTTGTAGACAACGGGGTTGCAACCTATTTCGAAGCCGAGAGGCTTACAAAAACCAAGGACAAAATAGCAGAAGAACGCAAGTATATAGCAAAAATATGCAATGAACTTGTAATAAAGCCTTTCAGTGACACTGAATTCTATGGTCTTATTGATAAAATAAATAACTCTAAAGGCATGCAATTCAATTTTGACAAAGAAAATTTTGAAGATATAAAGAAGAAGTTCAAAAAGTATTTTTCTACTAAGAAAATTTAATTAAATGGTTATAACGTTTTTGTTCCTCATATTAGGAGAAATAATTTTCTAAAGTAACATAATCGTATATCCTTAAATTATGAGTTTTCAAGCTGACTTTACCTTGATTAGGCTACTTCAGAAGATTTCTGAGTCTTTTTCAGCTACTATTAAAATTTCTTAAGCCTATAAATACATCTCCACATTTACCGCCGTCACCCTTGATCTTAATTTGATAGTATAGTTTTGTGCTGGCAAGTAAACAACATTATTAGCTTCACAAGAATAGCAGCTTCCCCATTCCGTAATACTATTACTAAAATAGATTTTATTATTCTGTCCAACGCATGACAAGTTAAATTTGTCTCTTCTCCTTTGGAATACCGAAGACTACATTCTACAGACTGAGGAAAACGTTGAGTGATGGAAGAATGTGAAGTTGTGTGTCAAGAGAAATATATTGTACCCCTTAAAAACGATGGGGGATAATGCTATCTTGCAGAAATGGCACTAATCTCTGTAAGATAAAAGGGAGTTCACCAACACCAAAATTTTTGGGTTGAGTTATTTTAGCTTTATAATTTTGATTTATGTTATATTTAAATGCAGAACCTTAATTTTTAATAAATGGAAAGTAAAAGGACCGACGCAATAAGAATTATACAACAGAAACTTGGTGAATTAGATACTGGTTCGTATATAACTGAATTAATTAAAACTAAAAATTCGTATACTGACAAATTTCTAATTTGGTTTGCAAAAGCATTATCAGCAATAAAAATAAATAAAGATACTATAAATAGGCTTAAGTCTTTTAAAGAGGATACATCGATAAAAACAGACGATTCAAATAACGAAACAAAGATATAGGGCCGTGGGGCGAAAAACAGATGTTTTACAGTACGCTTTTTGAATTAGAAACTGAATTTAAATTTTCAAAAAATGGATATGAAGTGACTCCTATCAAACCCAAAAATAAAGGAAAAACACCGGATTTTATTGCAAGAAAAGGTTCTATTAAAATAAAAGTTGAAGTTTCAATTACGGATTTAAATGATATAAAATTAACCGAAGGATTTGACGAAAGTGTTATAAAGAAAATTTTAGATAGGATTATAAAAAAAGAACAACAGTCTAAAGACTTAATAATAATCCAAAACAAGTCATTTTTTAATTATATAATACAAAAAAGAAACGCGGTATTGTCGCTTAAAAAGGAGTTAGAGAAGCATAAAGTGAATATTTTAATCTTGCGCGGGGTTGATTTTGGTTACTTTGAATGCCTTCCAGAGAGTGGTATAACCCAACAAAAAATAGACGCATATAGCGGTATAGACGGCGTGAAATTTATAAGAAATCTAAACGAGATTGGCACTATCGATTTCTGGTTGATTTTTTACAATCACCCTTCGCAGTTTGATAATGAGGTAGAAGACATATTAAATAGATAATGTTATAAACTTTTTATTAAACTAGTCACAATGGAATATTTTACGATGAAGAAAATTCGATAGTTATATTATGATTTAGAGATATAAACTATATTGGATGAATCACTTAATCTTTCAGAACTATATACAATGAATTAAAAATTGTGAAATCAATTATATTAAATTAGTCTTTTGATTGTCTTCGGTCGTAATTTGACGTCCGTATATTCCCTTAATCTTCTCTTTATTCTATAGAACGTCCTTCTTGGTATTCCGAGATTCTTCGCTTCTTCAAGGTTCATAGAGGTTATCTTTTCTAATAGGTCTTCATCGCTCACATAGGTCTCATATCTCACATCATCGATTATCCCAGTCCTTTCAATGTTGCTTGCCGAGTATACGAAGTCGCTTACGTTTAGATGCCTTCGTTCTAATATACCAACTTTGCCTTCTGCATTAGAGTCTATAATGAACATAGATAAAAACAACACTACATTTTTCGCCGGTTTATTAGAATATTACTTAGAACCCTTTTTTAGCAGTACATCGAAAGTTCTAGAGACTTTTAATAAATTGTAAAGAGTTACAAAAAAGATGGGTAAATCTCAATTTTTTGAATTGATATCGCAAACTACTGCAAGCATTTCTAAGCAAACACATTTGTATAATTCTTTATTCTCTCAATTCATTTTAGACGCGAATAATGGTGAACTGCTAATAACAAAAGACGCTAAATTGCTATTGAAAAGAAAGTCTTTACCAAGTATAAATAATCCAGAAGAGATTTTATAGATAATTAAATCTTCTTTGGCCTGTTCCAATATGGGCTCTTGCATTTTGGACATACTTTAGGCTCTTTTGAATCCCTAGGTACCCATTCATGTCCACATCTTTCGCATTTGTAACCTTTTAACTCTATTTTAGCCATATACTCTATAGTATATTATCTTTAATAAAGTATTTATATACCTAATAATAATATACTAATAGTATATGAAAGCATTATTGTTATCTGAGTTTGGAATCAGTATAAGCGTAGACGGGCGTAAATTGGTA
>JAJZKH010000105.1 GCA_021850955.1 Microcaldota archaeon | reverse complement strand
GCTCCCATAAATTTTAACGTGAAATGGCAATTTTTTAATCAGTTTATTAACATTTTCGTTTACTTCATTATCTAAACCCAAATAAGAGATTATTTGATTTGCAAAATCTAAATAGTAAGTTGGCATTCCTTAATAATATAGATATTAACATTTATAATCTTCTTTTTAAAATTTAGGTAATTATTTAGTAATAGTCTAATTAAATTATTAATAATACCAAATATAATATACGTAATGGGAATTAACCCTCAATCCATAGAAGAATTAGAGAATAAATATTTATTAGAGATGTATGACTTTTTAAAGAAGAATACTGCTTTTATAATAAAAAGTTTAAATTCAAAAAATGAAATAAAAAAAGATTGGATTAAATTTTTTAAGTTAACTGCTAGAGAAAACTATAACGGAGCATCCGAATTAGATTTAGGAGCGGAGAGAGTTATACATAATCTTTTTGGTAGATTTCCAGGGTTTTATGTTAATTCTACTCCTATTGGTTCTGATCTTATGTTCGAAACTAAAGATGCTTATATACATATAGAGGTTAAAACCGCTACGGATAAAAATACTGCTGATTACAAAGGTAAAATTCAAATTGCACAAAATCAAACCAGTTACTCTGTTGATAAAACCTTTAATGGCAGTAACTATCCTTTCAAAGCTAGTTTACCTCCTGTTTACTCGAATGGTAAGATCTGTTTGACTTATGTTATCCAGATAATACATAATAATGAAGAAGATAAACCTAAAATAATCTCGTTAATCTCTATACCTAATGGACGGCTTAAGGATACATATGGTAATTGTGTAAATGCTGGAAAGCATACTAAAAAGTTAAATAAACTTAATTCGAGAGGAGATATAAGATTCCTATATAAAGAAGCCCCCTACTTCAAGAACCTAAATCAAAAATATTCACGAATAAAGGTAATCTATCCTGAAAAACCTACAAATACGTTATTAAAGTTTTATTTAGGCCTGTCGGTTTCTAGTAACATATTATAGCTTTATTACCTCTCCACATCTTTTTTTAATTATATCTATATATCTGCGTTGTAATTCAATTCCTATGGACCTTCTTTGAAGTTCTTTAGCCACTTTTAAAGTTGTTCCACTACCAACAAATGGGTCTAGTACAATTCCATTGGGTGGACAACTAGAAAGTATAGCTTTTCTGGGTAGTTCTTCTGGGAATATTGCAAAATGTGAGTAATGTAATTTCCCCGTTGCAAAAGACCAGATATCACCAGGATTTTTACCCCCTTCATGAGGTCTAACCGTTTGAAGAACATAATGTATCTCTGTCATAATCTTATCATATTTATTATCAGTAATCCCCAAAATCTTCTTTAATTTTAACCAGTCCTCTGGTTTTGGTAATGACCTACCACCTACATCTTTTCTAAACCAATGTCCTGCAGTGTCTTTATATCCAAATAATCTATCGATATACTCCGAAGAAATTTGTCTCTCCTTCCTATATTTTCTAAGGTAATCTATTATTTCTATTTCTAATTCTGGGCTTATCTTATGTTTTCTTTGTTTTGAGTAAAACTCTCCAAATACAGATAATCTTGCGCCAGGAGATGCGCCTAAATTTATTCTGGACGCCCCATTAAACTTACCTTTATATTCTTTCTTTTCAATTTTATCTTTGTATTTTTCATATTCTTCTTCTGATAAAGTTAAAGGCAAGCTATTTTCTTCTATCAATTTGGTTTGATTGTTTTTAATTGATTTATGGGGAACACGAACAGAATCCAAATTAAAATAATAACTGGGTGTTAAATATTTTCCAGTATCCTTAACAAAGAAAAATATGGGTTCGTATACATTGCTAAATCTATCTTCTATTGAAGAAGGAATCGGATTAGTTTTATGCCATATAATTACATTTCTTATTACCCACCCATTCTCTTGCATTTTTATAGCTAATTTAAACGGAATCATCTGTAGATTTTTGTTTTTGTATTTATCGCCTATATTAAGAAAATATGCACCTGTATCTTTTATCACTCTTTTTAATTCATTTGAAACTTCCAACATTTTATTTATATACTCATCTGGGGTTTTTTCTGCCCCTAATTGATTACTAACGTTATAATCTCTTTGCCCCCAGTATGGTGGAGAAGTAACTATAAGATCTATTGAATTAGAAGGAATATCTCTTAGTCTTTTAAGGACATCCCCTACTAAAACCACTGGTTTTAAATCCTTTGGTAATTCTATCATTTTTCCTCCCTCGTTTGATTTAACATACCAAAAACTTGGTTTTTGTTCTGATAAATATAATAAATAAACTTATTTTTTATTTGAATAACTTTTATAGCAGGTATCCATTTCATAAGAGTTTTATATATAGAGATATCTTTTCTTTCTGCAGTTATATACCCTTTCTTAATTAATTCACTAAGTATTAAAAAATATTTACCACTTATTTTACTGTTATTATTATGAATATCTGTAGTCCACCTTATAACTGTGGTATAACCTATACCCATTGCTTCTGCAACTTCTACTTTAGACATTCCTCTTCTAACTAGGTATCTTATCTTATGTCTCAATTTCTTAGGGTAAGGTATTTTATACCTCGGTATATCCGCTGTCCAATTATATATAGACTTAGAGCTAACTCCAAGTTTAAATGCGACTTGTATCTTAGAGATCCCTCCTAAAACCATTTCTCTGGCTTTTTGTTTAAGTTCCTCTCTATATTCCAAAGGTTGTGGTAGATCCCATTTGTATACAGTGCCAGGTGGAACTTTCAAAGTCTTAGCTATTTCTATTTTAGAGTATCCTTGCTTTGCTAAATCTATAGCTTTGTCTATAGTTTCCTTTGGATGCTTGTTTGTTCTGCAATAACCTCTTACCCAAACTCTTACGGTATTATAAAAAACACCAAGTTCATTAGATATCTCGGGTATTGATTTTCCTTCTTTAGCCATCTGTTGAGCTTTTTCTATAAGCTGTTTTGGATGTTTCATAATTACATTAGAATGGAAGTTATTAAAGTCCGTTTCCATCATTGCCA
>JAJZKH010000104.1 GCA_021850955.1 Microcaldota archaeon | reverse complement strand
CAGGTTTTATTGGTAAAGAACTAATAGCTGAGCTAAAAGGTAAATACGAAATCCATACTTTGGAACGTTATGTTACTGGAAGGTACAGCTTAGATAACAATACAATTAATCATTATGCAAACTTAACCGACTACTCTGCAGTAAAGAATATTATTAGGGAAGTAAAACCAGATTATGTGATTCATCTGGCAGCAATTAGTGCAGTTAGCTTTAGTTATGAACATCCAATCGAAGTAAGCGAAGTTGACTATATCGGTTCTGTGAATCTGGCGGAGGCGTGTTATAAGGAAGTGCCGGATTTCAAGCAGTTTATTTTTGCAGGCACAAGTGAAGAATACGGTATGACTTTGCAGGATACAGAACATAAGCTGACAGAGTCTAGCCCTTTAATCCCTAACAGCCCGTATGCGGTAGCAAAAGTGGCTTTTGACAACTATCTCAACTATATGAACATAGCTTATCACTTCCCTTATACGATATTGCGCCCATTCAACACTTATGGGAGGAAGGAAAACAAACATTTTTTTATAGAACGCACAATTACACAAATGTTGATTCAGGATAAGGTATACTTGGGAGATCCATTCGCTGTAAGAGACTGGATGTACGTAGATGATCACGTAGATGGTTACCTAAAAGCCTTAGGCAATGAAGAAGCAGTAGGCAATGCAATAAATCTTTGCACTGGTAACAGCTACACGACAAAAGAGACGGCCGAATTAATAGCTAAGCTTACGGATTTTAAAGGAGAAATAGTTTGGCATTCGACGCCACCAAGACCCTTGGATGCTAAAATACTTATAGGAGACAATTCAAAAGCAAAAAAAATATTAAATTGGGTGCCGGAACGGGCTCTCGAAGATGGACTTAAAAAGACTATAAACCACTGGAAAACAGTTTTAAACGTGTGAGTATCGGGATTACCTTATTTTATTAATATATCAGAGCTTTGAAATCTCTTGACTAAAACATACTGATAAAAAATCCCTGCTATTTCTATCTCTTTATTCTGAATTATGGACAACTTAAAAAAATTACAAAACAAGAACACAAGATTTATGTGGTTTGCTTCAGAAGATAAAATAATAAATATATATGAATCTTTTGATTTGTCTGTCCTTCGTTATATGGGACTTTGGTTTAGAAATTTTTGAGGCCTAATCTCGAGGTCCCCCAGTAATAATATATAAATATGGAAAGATCCCAAAAGAAGTAAGAAAATACTGCTTTGAGGCGGAGAGCCAAGAGCACATGGCGCAAATAATAGAAGACTTAAAGGAAAACGGTTATAATGAAAAACTGAGAAAGAAGGCAACTGAATATGCAAGAAGCTTTACTTTGGAAAAGACTGCAAGAGAAACATTAGAAGTTTATAAAAATACTTTACTACTATAATCTTTAAAGCATTAGAAAGCAACTAAACTCTTTCTGCATAAATCCATCCAACAAGCATTTCTTTATTTTCGACTTCCAAATTCGGGATGGATTTTGGAAGTTGTTTACTTACGTTAAATCCAGATTCTTCTAACTTTCTTTTCAAGTTCAAATAACCATAATGATATTCAATCTGTATTTCTTCGAACTTCCTCAAATCAGACTTTTTCGCCTTTAACAAAAACCCATATTCGCAACCCTCACAGTCTATTTTTAAAACAGCAGGATACCTTATATCAACTCTTTTTATTATTTTACCTAAAGTTGTTATTTTTATTTTTTTCCCACTTTCAAACGATTTCAAATCTGTGCCACCAAAGTTTTTATATTGGCTATCTATCGTTACAATTGTTTCTTTTTCGCTACAACCTTGATTAATTAGCGTTATTTTGTCTTGCAGTCTATTTAATCTGATATTTTTATTGGCAATATCCCAAGAATAAGGATACGGTTCAAATGCATAGATATGTTTTGCACCTTTTAATGCAAAGTATATTGCGCTATCGCCAACATTTGCACCAATATCTATAATATCTTTTCTTTCAACCTCGAGCCATTTATATTGTTCCTCTGTAAATTGCTCTTTTATAAGCCCAAATGTATTAATTAATTGTTTCGACGAATCATAAAAAAATTTGACAGTATTGCCTTTAAATTCAAATTTTATGATTTTAGTAATTTTATCAATTTCTAAATTTTTTATTTTATGCGCACCTTCTACTTCAAGTTTCAATACTAGTTCATTCATCAATGGGGCATATGACCAAAAACTAACAAAATTGCTTCTATCTATTTTTATACTGACGCCATCCCTTAAAATTAGTTTAAATTCGTTTATAATACCTAATTTAAACAAAGCAACCATACGCCAGTTTTTTACAGATTTTTTTATTGTCAACAAGTCTACAATATCATTAAACTTAATAATCCTTTCCAATGTCATGATTATGTGATCTATTATTGTTATATTCTTTCTAGGATCAAAATCGAGCTTCATTAGATCAACTTTGTAATAATAATATTTGTTAGGTATTCAATAAGAATAGATATAAATACACAGGTTTTATCAAGAAACTAAAAACACAGCAATTTTAATAGGTTAAATTATATTTTTCTTACTGTATATATAGAATAAAAGTTTTACTATTAAGGTCATTAAATGAGTAAAAAGCTATCAAGAAGCGAAATAACTTTATCTGGCTTATTATTTTCATTCTTACTTGGCAAATCTTACATGAAGTCTAAAGTTGAAGAAAAAGTGATAAAAGAAGGCCGTTGGGCAATTCTATTTATGGTTGTTGCTGTAATTATTTTAATCGTTTTACTTTATTTTAAAATACCCTTCAATATAAATACAAATCTTCTCGTATCTTATAATGCTTTAGTTATTGCCGCTGCAGTATTTTTACTTAATTACCATATGGGCGAGCTTAGAGATGTAACAACTAGTTATAGAAATAAAAATACAGAAAACCAAAAAAAATTTTTGTTCTGGACTAAAAATAAAACACAAGATGCTGGAATAAGGATTGTTGAAGTTAAAGCCTTTTTCATAGGTGTAATACTACTCGCAATTATCTTCCTTATGATATCCAGCTTTAT
>JAJZKH010000009.1 GCA_021850955.1 Microcaldota archaeon | reverse complement strand
ATTATTGGAAGAAAACGCAATGGGAAGATATGGAAGATAATCGTCGCTTAAAAGCAGAAAAAAAGAGGAAATCGGTAAGAGTATGAAAAGCAGTTATTCGTTATTAAATAAGTATGGGTATTTATCACATAAAGGAACAGATGAGGAACGTCATAAATGTTTAGATGAAGCAATAAAAAATGATGGAAAAACAAGAGTATTGAAATCGCTCAAGAGTTATTATAGTTGTGAAAAAGGTTTAGGTTTACATCCAATCTCAATAAGAAATTTACATAATGACTTAATTTATGTCAAACCGAATATATTTACAAAAAAAATAAGGGTAAGAATATGACAGAATACCATAAAGTAAATTATAAAAACCTAACTTTAAAACAACAGGAAAGAAGATTAAGATATTTAAATAGAATTAAGGAACTTGATGTAAAGTTGGGGTATCTGCCTTCTATTGATCTTTTAACTGAAATAGATTACATTAAAAATAAAATAGAGGAAAGGAGGATGAGAATATGAAAATGGGTAGAATTTATAGAAAAAAGGAAAATCCAGGACCTATTGCAAATATAATAAACGGAAAGAAAGCAAGAACACAGCCAGGAACAATTTTGGGCATATTCACAAAGAAAAAGGGAAGAATGAATAAAAACCACATTAAATATCGTGTAAGAGATATAAATAATAGAAAATATGAGATTTATAAAATAGAAAACGATGAGATAGTGGGTGTTAAAGTTCATAAAAAGAAATTAAGGGTTTAGATATGTATATAAGAAACAAAAACAATAAAAACACTTATCCTTTCATAGGAATTAGTTACAATCCTATACTTGACAGATATATGGGAACTTTGTATACGAATAATAATGGTGTAGTTAATTCTGAAACTTTTGGAGATGAATTTAAAAATGAAAAGAAAGCCATACAATATTTCAAAGAAGCTTTCATTAGAAAGTTTGGAACAATACCAATAGCTTCAAAAAGTCTAAAAAATAAAATTAGAACGTAGATAAAATGCCAAAAGGACAAATAATAGAAACAAAGAACTGGATTCATGTAGCCATAAGCAACGAGCCAATAAAATACACGTTTCCACACATTAAAAAAATAAATCCAAATCTTGAACTTTTCATGGATGGTAAAAAAATAATATCAGTAAGAATAAGGAAAACCTCAGAAATGACGAGAAGGATAGCTAGAAAAATTGCAAATCGTTTTATGATAAAAAATATATTAAAGGTGTAAATATGGATGACAAAAAAAAGAAAAAGAACATATTTTTTGATACAGGTTTGAATGATAAAGACGAATACATAAAAAAGGAAGGTAAATTAATAGATATTGGACTTGGAAAAGAGGAAAAGAAAAAGAAGAAGGAATAAAATGAGAAAACTTGAACTGGTTTCAACAAGAGATCTTTTCAAAAAACTTTACCGATTACGAATTTTGCGAGAAAATATAAAAAAAGAATTGCGATGCAGAGAGAAAGAGATACACAAACCAATATAAAAACGAAGTATATAAATATCTTTCTCTCTATTATATAATAAAGATTTAATGAATAAATAAGGTGTAAAAATGACACAGAAAATTCACAGTATAAAAGTCGAAGGATATGAGTGCTACAGATGCGGACATAAATGGGTTCCTGATAAAAAAGATAAAATACCAAAGCAGTGTCCATCTTGTCATCGTGTTACTTGGCATCAAAAGCGGATGAGAATATGACTAAAATAGAAGAAAGACTATTGGAAGACGCAAATCAGGTATTAGCTATAGATAGACGCATGAAGCAGATAGATGAAGAGATAGCAGTTTTAAAAACTAAAATATCTGAACTAGAAATAAAAGAGAAGGATATTTTAGAGTTAGAGGGATTAAATGGATGATGTTATCAGTAAGCAAATAGGAAGATATAAGGAAGATTTACGTGATCTTGAAAAGGAACGCGCACAATTAGCAAAGCTTCGTGAACTCAAAATGAGAAAGATACAGGCAAGATTAAAACTAGTTCCTGAAACATTCAAAACAAACCATCCGATAATAGCAGAAGCTATGCGTAGAGCGAAGGAAGGCATAAAGAAAGCGCCAAAGGAGATAGGAACTGCGACAAAGAGCTTTACGCAAACTATAACGCCATATCTCGTCAAGGCAGGAAGGTGGCTATATAACAATCAGCTACGTGCGAATTCCAATAAAGCCTTCGTTGCAAGGTTATCACCAGGACAAGAAGCTATGAATCCAGAAACAAAACAGATAATCAGAAAAAACGCTGACGGAACCTATACAGTAAGAAGACTTCCTACTCAAATGAGGGTGTGAATATGATACCACAAAAGGGAAAATACTCGAAAATAAGAACAAGAAGAGGAAATGTGCAGATTGGCAGACTGAAGGGTAAGTCAAATATCATGATAGCAAGAAATATGCAAAGTCTTGTCAATTTGAAGTCAAGCAGAAAGGCAGTAAGAAAGTTCAAAGCTGCGGAGAAACTTGCACTTGAAAGGCAGAAAAAAAGGATAAGGTGAGTTAATAGGACAATATTATATTATAGCAAACTTGGATAAGAAAGAATATCTTAATCCGCACGATTTCGATGACGGTGCAAAACTAATGGAATTTGGTTTGTCAGGAATGGGTGTAATGTCAGCATTAGCTATACTTCTTGCAGATGGGAACGGGAGTGGAGGCGGTGATTTGTTTTCTGATAATCCTGTAATAGGATCTTGGAGAGGGGATAGAATCGTTGTAGCTGGAGATTATTCAGATATATATGTTAAAGGAACTGATAAAAATATTTATGATTATGCTCATAAAAACTTCAAAAACGTAAGTAGCGAATCACTTGCGGCATTACTTGATGATGGATATTATAAAACAAAAAATGAAGAAAGACTTAAAAGTTCACTTTCATATGACTCGTATAAAAAAGCCTTAGAATTTCAAAAAACTTATAAAAATAATGGTAAAAAAATAAAGGTTTAGATGGTTTTATGACAAAAATTAGAGATAAATACATAATAGTAAATTTAGATAAGAAAGAATTTTTTAATCCGTATGATTTTGAAAATAGTGGAGAATTAATAGATTTTTCAATGCAAAGCGATGTAGGTGCGTTGTCAGGTTTAGCTATGCTTCTTGCAGATGGAAAAGAAAAAGAAATTAGAAATGAATTTCCTGATACTCCTTTAGTAGGAACTTGGAAAGGAGATAGAATTGTTATCGCTGGAAGTCAATCAGATACAAAGGTTAAAGGAACCGATAAAAATCTTTATTCTTATGCTAAAGAAAACTTCGAAGATATAGGTCATAAAGTAATTGCAGGATTGCTTGAAAATAGTTATTATAAATATAAAACAGAATATAGGTTTAACAGTTCAATAGGAAAGGAATCATATAAAAAAGCCTTAGAATTTCAAAAAACTTATAAAAATAATGGTAAAAAAATAAAGGTTTAGATGATATTATGACAAGAATTAATCCAAATACAAAAAAGAATGAAGAATATGATTTAAGCAGTAATACTCAAAAAAATGAAAAAGAGTATATATTAGAAAAAACTGCAAAAGATAATCAAGACGTAAATACAAATACGCCTTTGGCAAAAATGGTAAACGCTATTTTAAATAATAATACTACAACTACAAAGCAATCACTTGAAACTCCTGGAGTTGCAAGAGTTGTAATACTTGAAATTTTAAATTCTAATCCAAATTCATTTTATAACAGAAAGGAACTTTTAGAAGAAGCAGGTAAAAACTATCCACACGGAAATCAACCACACCCTAAATATCCTAATAAAAAAACTTGGGAAGTTTTAACAGATTGGGCTATCTCAAATCTTTCGACTAAGAAGAAAATAGAGAATAGAGGAGGTAGATATGGAATATCTCTTAATCCAGCAATAAATTCAGCTGTTCAAAGTTCTACACCTACTTCTTCGACACAAGGAGTAACTAATATTCAACCTAAAATTAGACCAAAAGCACCAAGAAAAAGTAGAAGTAAAACGACAACAATAAATCAGACAGACGAGGAAGAAGTAGAACCTAAAGAAGAAGTCGAAGTTGAAACACCTGTTGAACCAATTGAAAATAAGATAGAACCTTACAAATTAATACGAGAACCTATAATACAAGAAGAACTACCTGAAGATTTAAGACCACCTATACATAAAGGTAATTATTATGCAGAAAAAGATTTACAACAGATTTTAGCTTCAAAATTAAAAAACAAGAACGCACCTATTGAAATTTTGGTAGGACCTCCTGGTGTAGCAAAAACTATGGGAACTGAAGTATTCGCAGATAAATACAATATACCTTTTGTAAAAATTCAAGCAGGTCCTGGAATTACAGAAAGTGAATTAATCGGAAAAGAGATATTAAAAGGCAGAGATGCAAACGGAATGCCACAAACCGAGTTTGAATTAGGTGCAATACCTAAGGCAATCGAAGCTGCTAATAATTACGGAACTGCATTATTGCTTATAGACGAATTAAATGTCCTTAAACCTTCATACATGAAATATCTTAATTCAATAAGAGGTCATACAAAGGAAATAAGATACGGTCAAAAAGTTTGGGCAGTAAAGCCAGATAAAAACCTCATCGTTATAGCAACTATGAATCCTTCAAATTTTGCAGGAACTAACATGCTTAATACTGAATTAAAAGGAGGTTCAAGTGCTACATTTATAAGTTATCCTTCACAAGAAGTAGAAGAACAAATATTAGCAGATATAATTAATGACAAAGATTTAATAGAAAAATTAATGTTGTTAGCTTCATTTACAAGAGAAAAATCAAAGAATGATAATGATTGGTATGCAATATCACCAAGAGATGAAGTATTTACACTAGAAGACTATAAAGGATTTTTAGAATCAGGTATAGATCCTAAAGAAGCACTAAAGAAATCTTTATTAAGATTTATAGTGAATAAGTATATGGATAATCCTGATGATTATGATAAAGCAGAAGCAGTAGCAGCAAAAATAGAAGATATATTTGGAATTAATGTTAAACCAGGAACCATAGGTGGATAGATTGGTAGACGAAGAAAAGGAAAAAAAATCAGAGTTCAATAAAGGAGTAGCTATAGCTGAAACTGAACTTTTTTCAAATGTTTTAGGTAGAGATATAAAACTCGTAGAAGACGATACAATGCCAACAAGTGCTACTGATGGCAAAACCATATATATCAATCCGAACTCGCCAATAGTAACACGTAGTGGGGATTTTCATACTATGCTTAATCACGAACAGGCACATATACTTTTTAAATCAAACAAATATATTCCTGAAATATTAAAAGAAAAATTTAAAAATATACCGCCACAAACTATTTTTACTGTTTATAATATACTTGAAGATATGAGAATTGAAGCGAACTGGTCTAAGGTATTTGAAGGAAGTAAAGAAGGTTTTGAACATCTAAAGAAAAAAACAATAGTTGATAATCCTACTAATCCTATTGAAGTGTTAGCTACTATAAGAGCTGATAAACCTGAACTAATAAAAAATTCATCAAAAGATTTAAAAGATTTATATGAAAGTTTCAAAGAAAAAACTAAACTGTTAGATGGAGCTAGTTTTATAGCAACTTTTCCTATAGAATCTGAAATTTTAGAAGAAATGGAAAAATGGTATAAAAAGGAGGAACAGAAAAATAAAAAAGAAAACAAAAAGAAAGAACAGAAAGATGAGAATAAAGAAGGAAACGGAGGTAGTGGAGATAATGAAGAAAAGAAAAAAATAGAGGAAGACACAAAAGAATACATAAAAAAAGATAAATCAACTCAAAGCGAAATGGAAAAGGTTGAAGAACAAGAACCAAGCGATATATCAAAAGAAATGGTTGAAGACAAATTAAAAAGATTTGGAATCCTTAATGATGATGGTACTTTTACTAAAAACTTTGATATTAAAAATTTGGAAAAAGAAGAGGAATTTAAAACAGATGAAGAAGATTATACTAAACTAAAAATTGAAAAACATTATGATAAAAAAGCAAATATAATAAATGGAGATATAAATAAAGAACAAGAAGAACAAAGGTTTTCTGCAATAGAAATACCTTTCTCAACCATTCCTAAACTTAAAAGTATATTAAATACATTAAATCAAAGAGAAATTGAATCTGAAGAATATTCAGGTAGAAAAGTCAATATGAAAAGATTAATGGAGAAAATAGCAAATCCAGAAAAAGACGTAAAACCTTTTGATACTTTAAGCGATGTAAATGGTACTGACTTTTGGGTAATGCTTGATTTGTCAGGTTCTATGTTTTTTGATTCAAAAATAGACAATGCAAAGGAAGCTTTAGCTAAAATTTATGATACTATAAAATCTTCAAAATCAAATATTAAGATAAAAATGTTCGGATTTACCACTTCTTCTGAGAAAGAAAATAATAAACCTTTAATTTTCGAATTTGATAGGAAAAGATTAAACACTTTACGTGCTAATGGATATACACCTACTGCTGATGCTGTAAAATATATAAATGAAAAATTTAAGAAAGTTGGAAATGCTGAAAAAAACCTAATAATTATAACTGATGGTTTGCCTTATAATCATAGTCATAACTTTATAGATTATATAAAAAAGACTAAGGAAGAAATACAAAGAATAAAAAGAAACAATGTAAATGTATTTACTATTTTCATAGGAGATAGGAAGGAAGAAGAAGATATGGTTAAAAATAATTTTAAATTGGCAAAAAAAACTTCAGAAACTTTAACAATTCCTGAAATATATGGGTCTAAAACTAGTAAAGATATTTATACTATCAAAAATTCAGAAGATATAGAACCTATACTTACCAATATATTCAAAAAAGACATAATGCGTAAGATAAGGGCTTGACAGAAACATTTATATATCTTAAACAGCATAATGTAATACATAAAAAGATGAGAAAAATGGAAGAAAAAATCAAAATACTTGAGCATAAACGTATAATCGTATATGAGTCAGTAGTTTGTGAAGATTGTGGCGGACATACTATGGATTATTACGAGATTAAACCTGCAGTATTGCCTGTAAAAACAAAAATAGTATGTTATAACTGTATCAACAGTGTAGATAGCAAATATAAGACAGACGGCAGTTTTTTCCTAATAGATGAGATAAGGCAACCTACTTTTGGCGTTCAAAAGAAAGGAAAGCCAGGAGATCTTGCAAGAGCACTAGGAATAATGGATTATAAGGTTTTCGGTTAATAAATATACTATGGACTTTGATACAATTTCAAAAGAAGTAGAAGAACTTATTAACTTAGGCAATTACGAAGAAGCATTAAAAAGAATAAACACTATTCCTAAAAAGAAATTAACAGATGACTTAATCTTAAGACGCAGCGTATGCCTTGCAGGAACACAGCAGATTCCTGAGGCTATTGCTGATTTGAATTATCTAATAAAAAGGTGTGCTGAACTCCCTACAGCTACCTACTCAATAGCTTTACTCTATGAAAAACAAAGAGAAATAGCAAAAGCCACGTATTTTTATCGCCAAGCTATGAAGTATGAAGAAACTAGGGAAGAAGCAAAGAGAGCTTACGAACAATTATCTAATAGCGAAATAGAAAGTGATACGGAAAAGATAATAGAGATTGAGCCATATATTCCAAAGGTTACGTTCGCTGATGTGGTAGGATTAGAGAATATTAAAGAATACCTCCAAAAGAACGTCATAAATGCCATTAGACACGAAGATTTCTTTACCGTACACTCACAGAGAGCTGGTGGCGGAGTTATCCTATATGGTTCACCAGGCGGTGGCAAAACGCTAATAGCCAAAGCGTTAGGGGGGGAGCTTAACCTTCCTTTTATTAATGCAAAGGAATTAATGAATGCAGGTGTGCCTTTTGTTAATGTTGAAACCTCACAGATAATAGGACAATATCAAGGAGTTACTGAAAAGAATATTAAAACGGTATGGGAACAGGCAAGAGCGATTTCTCCTTGTATCTTATTTATAGACGAGTTTGAGAACTTGGGGGCTAAACGCAGTAGCTATGGCGGCGACGATAGGCACGGTGGGAGTAGCGGTATGAAGATGGCGGTTAGTGCGCTGCTATCTGCGATGGATGGGTTATCTTCTAATGAAAAGGTATTTGTGGTAGCAACTACAAACCGACCATGGGATCTTGACGCAGCGATAAGAAGACCTGGAAGGTTTAAGGATATAATTTATGTTCCTCCACCTAATTTCAAGCAACGAAAAGAGGCGTTTAAATATCACATGAAGGATAAGCTATATTCAAAGAATATGAACTTTAATAGACTTGCGAGAGCGTCTGTGGGATATAGCCAAGCGGATATAGCTGGGGCGGTTAGCACGGTGTATACGGAACATATTGCAAAGGAAATTAAAAAGGAAGAAGAAAGAGCTTTAAAAGAAAATAGAAAAATGTATGACGCAAATCAATTAAAGAAAAAGGGATTGTTAAGTCCTGTAAACTTAGGAGAAATGTTAAATTATATATTGAGAAATAAAGGTAGTCTTGAAGCTTGGTATATTCAGGCAAGACAAGAACTTATCGGTAGATACTCAACGCAGGTTATAGATGGAAAAAGTCATAAGACTTGGAATAGTGGAAGTATGGAACCAGACGAAATAAAACAATATAAACAATTAATAAAGGATATTCAAAGATACATTAATTTTAGTTCTATGAGGATAAGTGGCATAATTAAGGCTATTCTACTTCCTTTTTGAAAACGAAAGGTATATAAATATATATAGTGTTAGAGATAGTGATAGATATTCAATTGGAAAAATTGTAAACGTGTAAAAGTTTTGAAAAAACTATCATTGTTTTCATTATATCGCCTTTTATTCGTTTGATTCCTAAAATTGAATGTCTATTGTTAAAAATATGGAAAAAGAAAATAACACTAATCCTTCGGAGAAGGATAAAACTGCATCAACTATCCTTCTCCTTTTTGACGTGGTAAATATGGAAATACAAAAAATAAAATGTAAAAAATGCGGAAAAGAGATTGTAGGATTGACTAAATCTCAATTAGAATACCTATTGAAAATTCATCAAATGTCGAAAAATTGCAAGAAGGTGGTTAAGTAAAAAAAATAACTTTATTTAATATGGACATAATGAAGGCGTTAGCTAAAATTTCTGATGATAGTGTAGATTGTATAATTACAAGTCCTCCTTATATCTTATGAGGATAAACCTCTTAGGAAAGGAATATGGACTTCGTAAATACAAAGCACCAAATTCAGAATGGAAAGACGGTTGGGAAGGTCAGCTTGGCAACGAGCCTACTTATCACGAATACATAAATCACCTTTTATTAATAACTGCGGAACTTAAAAGAGTTTTGAAACCGTCAGGCACTTTTTTCTTTAATATTGGGGATAGTTATAGCGGTAGCAATCAGGAAAGTGGAGCGACGCAAAAAAGTCCTAATGGTATTCAAGACATTACAAAAGATTATTTCGCTGCAGGAACAGATAGGAAATCCATACTTGCAAAACAAGACATACCTGCAAAATCTCTAATGCAAATACCTGAAAGACTTGCGATAAAAATGGTTGATGAACAGGATTGGATTTTACGTAATGATTTGATATGGAGAAAATTAAACGGAATGCCAAGCAGTGTTAATGATAGATTAAGCAATAAATACGAACATATATTCTTTTTTGTAAAAAATAAAAATTATTACTTTAATTTAGATGCGATAAGAACGCGGAAAAAATATCCTAATCAAAAAGTAAAGGAAATCTGCGATGATATTTATAAAAGAGCTAAAGAACTAAGAAATCAAGTAAAATTACTTTCTTATAACGGAAAAATTAAAGTAGAAAACCAAGAAATTTTATCTGAAAAAGAAAACGGAGGCGAAACGATTAGATCTGGTGCTGGTTCATTACAAGAATTTTTATTAACAATAAGAAAAATAACAAATGAAATAATAAAAACTGACCATACACTCACAAATAACGATAAAGAATTTTTAAGATGGTTTATGCATAATAGTTCTGGAAAAATAGAAGGTAGTAATCCAGGAGATATATTAACAATTAATACCGAATCGTATGATGGTGGACACCATGCAGTTTTTCCTCGTGAATTACCAAACTTTTGCATAAAGGCAGGTTGTCCTGAAGAAGGTGTAGTCTTAGATCCTTTTGCAGGTAGCGGAACGACATTAGAAGTAGCGAGAAAGCTAAGGCGGAACGCGATTGGTATAGAGATTAGCGAAGATTACACAAAGCTAATTAAAAAGAGATTAGCGTGGGGATTTGACCCTAATATAGAGTGGGAGATGGAGATAGATAAACCTCAAATAGAGAAAGATTTAAATATTTAATTTAATTATGTAAAAACACAAAAATGGATTTGGTTTTAGTATGGATATAGAAACTAATTTATTAAACAAGAATGTTGTCGTCTTCAGAAAGGACGGACATCAAAAATATGGAATTTTAAAAGCACTGACACCTCAATTTCTCATCATAAGATTTGATGACGGTAGAGAAGAGATTATCTCTTTTGATAGTATTGAAACTATCAAGTTGAATAAGGTGCAGTGATGGAAAATTGGGAAGAACTTAATTATGAAGAAATTAAACTTGCATTGAAAGATACAGTATTTCTTGATTTTCTTATATCTAAATTTCCTGATTTAACAAGAGATAAATTACTGATGAAATATAATATAAATTTAAAATGCAAAACATGTAGTAATATAATATTTATTAATTATGTACTCGATGATTTATCGATTATTAATGTTTGTCCGACGTGTAAACAAAACAATATTGAAAAACCTACCGATATAAAAGTAATAGTGAATTGGTTTAATAGAAATTATAAGTTTGCTGCAACTTTTGATAAAGATGAAAATCTTTATTGTTATGATAAAGCTAAGGGATTGTGGAGCGATGAAAAAGCAACAGCAGTTATTAAAAAAGAATGTGATGTTATTTTTAAAAATGTGCCGAACGGAATTTCTACGCAGAAAGTAAATAATATAATTCTTTCGATAAAAGCTGGAAGTTATAAGGATCACTCTTTGTTTACCAATGCGATTAAAAAAATAAATGATAAAACGTATATTAACCTGAAAAACGGCGTACTTATCCTTGAAGAGAATAAACTAACAGAATATTCGCCTGATTATTATTTTAGAGGTTATGTAAACGTCAAGTTCAATAAAGATGCGAATGTTCCTGAGAAGTTTATAAGTTTTCTTATTGATATAACTAAACCTTCTGAAGAGAATTTTATTAATCTTTTAGAGGCTTTTGCCTATCCGCTCATGGCTGATTATCCTATTCAAAAAGCTATCGCTTTGATTGGAGCAGGAAATAATGGGAAGAGTACCTTTCTTCAATGCATGGAAAATTTTTATGGTGAAAATTACATATCACATCTCTCTATGCAGCAATTAAGCAACGCTGTGGAAGGACAACCATTTGCGCTTTTGCAGATTTTAGGTAAAATAGCAAATATTTCAGACGATCTTCCAGCACGAGCGGTTAAAGATGTGGGATATTTCAAACAACTAACAGGAGGAAGCACTATTGAAGCAGAGCGTAAGTTCGGAGGCAGGGTCAGCTTTGTCAATTCGGCGAAGTTTTTCTTTGCGGCTAATACGATGCCTGACGTGAGCGAAGATAGCATCGCTTTTTATCGTAGATTTTTGTTTATTGAATTTGGGAATAAAATAGAAAAGCCAAGAAATTCAAAAGAATTAATAGCAGAATTAACAAGCGAAGAAGAAAAATCAGGGCTTTTGAATATACTAATTTTCATAGTTTTGAAAAAATTATCAATAAATAATGATTTTTCATTTGCGAAATCGGTTGAGGATATTGCAAACCAATATCAAAAACATAGTAATACTGCAAAGCTTTTCTGTGAAACGTTCTTGGAAGAACGAAATGAGGAAGCTACAGAAAAACAAGAAATTGAAAAAGCATATAAAGATTTTTGTGCACAAAACTCATTAATCCAGGTTAGTACTAAGAAATTTTGGATGAGTTTTAATGAACTTTTTAGCCATTTGCAACAATCAAGACCGCAAATAAATAATGAAAGAAAAACTATTTATTTGGGTATTTGTCTTACAAAATCTGAAAATAAATACTCTTTAAAAAATGTATTACATACCGAAAATGATAAAAATTCTAATAATATATTAGAAAATTACCTAAAATCTGCCAATCCGTCAGGGATGTCAGGGATTATCGCTAATTTAAATGAAGTATACAGTAATAAATATATTAATAAATATAGGAAAATGTCAGACATCCCTGACATAACAGACATACCTCGTAGCTCTACTGATGAAACCCCTGACATACGTCGTAGAATAGAAAATTTTGGTAATAATTTGGATAATTGTGATACACAAACGCAAACAAACAAAACAATCATCACACCGAACCAATCCACACCACTGCCAAACCCTCAAACTTTTGATTTGGCGCAACTTAAAGATTTAATCATATCTTATTTCAAAAAAGCGCCAGAAGGCTTAATTTTAAGCAATAGCGCAAAGAAATGGGATTTTCTTTATGGAATGCTCAAAGACTACGATCAAAACGCTATTGATCAAGTCATGCGACAGCTTATAGCTGAAGAACAGATAATTGAAATAAAGGATGGAGTTTGGAAGAGGTATGCGTATGGATTGTCTTAATTGCGGTCATCCGAAAGTCTATCACATGGATAATACTTACACAAAGCAATTACCTTGTTCATATTTGGTTAATTGGAAATCAATATCAAAAGAAAAAGTTATTTTCTGTAAATGTAATCATTACATAGGAAAGCACAAGAAATCTCCTAATCCTGAAAATAGAAAATCGAAAAAACTCCTAATCCTGAAAGTAGGATTATAATACAATCAAAATACAGGAAAGGTTTATATATATTTATGTAGTAGTTATTAGTCAGTTGATAAGGGATTAATATGTACAAAGCAAAAAATAGAAAAATAATAAACATTTCGGAAAAGACACACGCATTACTAGTAAAAGTAAAGATCATACCACGAGAAAGCTTCGATTCAGCAATTCAGCGACTTGCGGAAGAATACTTGAGTAATAGAGATGCTAATTGAGATGAGAATATGCACATAAAACTAGAAGAAAAAAATATTTTGGAAGCTGTGAAAAACATAGAAATTTTGATAAAAGAGTACGAGATAACAGGACACTTAACAAAACTCGACGATAACAATATCTACTTTGTTATCGACAACTTAAAGCGAAAGGGATTCGCATAATACTAATCCGTGATAAAATGGAAGAACAAAAAAACCTAGATTGGATGTCAAATGACATAGTGAAACAAGAATACGAGAAAGACCAAGAGCAAAACGACGAAGCCAGAGCGCAGTCGGCTAAATACATAAAGCTGAAGGACAAAGAGCAGATAACTATAAAACTGACAGGCAGAACGAGGTTTTATATGAAAACCTTTGAAAGCTCTCCTGAAGCAAAAAAGATGTATGACTTTGAGATTGAAGAAAAGAACTCGAAAGGTGAGAACAAGATATTCTCTATCTCAAGCGTGAATCCTGCATGTGGCGAATTGCTACGAGCTATCGAGCAAAAGAAGTTCACAGTCACAATAAAGAGGGTAGGAACAAACAAGGCTACGACCTATATGATAATTGCGGTGTAGCTAATGCCTCATCAAAAATACGAAGTCGGAGGAGTAGAGTATCCTTCTGTTACAACGATATTAAATGTAGTTGCAAAACCATTTTTAATAAAATGGGCTAATCACTTAGGAAAGC
>JAJZKH010000103.1 GCA_021850955.1 Microcaldota archaeon | reverse complement strand
GATAAGAAATGCAGTTTGTAAAAAAAAATCTACTGAAGTTACATTTGCAGAGTTATTATCTATGTTTAATAATTCTAAAAAATTCATTGCAAAGTACTTTACATATAAAGATTGGCGTGATAGAGGCTTAATAGCAAAAGATACTGTATTTTTTAAAGAAAATTCAAATAAAGCCCCAGTAAAAGAGTATCCTTCTGGAAAATTATCATTACCTCAATATCATTTAGATGGCACCTTTTTTCAATCAGATTTAGTCTCGATAATAAATGATGATGAGAAGGGAAAATTTTTGTATGAGAACTTTTGGTTAGGCCAGTATGGTTCATATAAGGCTCCAGAAAGAGGAAAATTAAATAAACTTGATATTTATGAAACTTATTTCTTATTAGAAAAAAATATTTTGAATTCTGACTCTTTTAATAAGAAAAAAATTCTATCATCTGCAAAGGCAAGAAGGAAGGACTTCTTAAAACTTTTTGAGGTGTACTCTGATTGGAGAGAAAAGGGTTATGTAATTAAAACCGGTTTTAAATTCGGTACACATTTTAGAGTTTACTTTCCAGGAGCAAAACCAGTTAAAAAAGATGATAAAGAATGGGTGCACTCGAAACACGTAATACATGTGTTTCCAAAAGACTCGCGTTTATTAATATCAGAATGGGCACGCGCGATTCGTGTTGCTCATTCAGTAAGAAAAACATTTATTCTTGCAGTTCCCGGAGTATCTGTAAATAAAAAAATAAAATTAGATTTTATTCTGTACCACAGAAGAGGCGGTGAAGCAGAAAGTCCAGATATGTTTCCACCTAGATACGCAATGCTTTCTTTGAGCGAGGAAGAGTATATAGGAGGTAAGGAGTTTGCTGGTGCAATAAAAGAAGCAAAAGATAAAAAATTGGAGTTAATACTTGCAATAACAGATAGGGAAACTGCTGTTACTTATTACAAGATTAAAAAGATACTTCTTAAGGGCAGTAATGCAGATTATTACGAAATAGATTGGCTTCAGCCATAGTTTTCCTCTATTCTTAAAATGAAGAAAAGCTTTAAATAACTGCTTCTTGTAGTATTATCGAGGCGATTTTATGAAGATCTCTGAAATATACAGAATGGATATATACAGCGACGAGGGCCAGTACCTTGGCGATGTACAAGATGTTATAATAGACCTTGAAAAAGGTGAAGTCAGCAGGTTGCTTATGACTCCTTGGAAAAGCGCAAAGAACGATGCGAATATTGTACTTAAGAAAAAAAGTATATTATACAAAAGCGTAAAGAATGTAGGAGATGTTGTTTTAGTTTCAGGTCCAGCTGGCTCAAAAGAAGAATCAGCTAGCAAAGAAGAACTAAACGATCTATCAAGATAAAAATAACTTTAAAAATTATTTTTTATTTTTCTACATTATCTTCTAATTTTTTTCTTATTTTTTATTTACAATTTATATTATTACTTTGTTATCTTAATTACCTTAGGTAACCTTACTCCTTTTTGTCCAAAATAAGAACCAGAATAGGGATTACTCACTCTGTTGAGTGTAGTATCAAATATTACATGTGCAAATCTTAATCCTGGTTTTAACATTATTGCATTAGAACTAGCGTTGAATACCTCCAATGTTACATTGCCAGAAAATCCTGCATCAATTATTGTTGGTGGCATCATTAAACCGTGTCTTGCCCATGTGCTTCTTAATTCAACAAAACCCATCGCATTATCAGGCATTTTTAAATACTCTAAAGTTGACATAAGTACCTGTTCATGTGGATATATTATTATCTCCTTCTTGTTTTTTTCAAGAACATACTCTTTTTTAACGTGCTCCTCATTTGATGGATCTAATACAAAACTCTCCCCGAGTTTTTTATTGTGTCTTGCTACTTGATTATCTAATCTAAAATCTACTCCATTCTCACGTATAATATCTTTTTTAAATGGCTTTATCTCAAGTCTAGCTGTTCTTATCATATTCTCTAAATCATAATCTGATAGTATCATTCAATTACCTACTCTAAATTTTTTTGTTTATCCTCACTAATATAATTATCTATTGCACTAAATATAAAATTTGATATCTCCTGTTCTGATTTACTGCCATCTATTCTTATCCATGTCTTACTCCCATATCTTTCTGAGTAAAGCTTTTCATATACATTATAAACCTTATTCATGTAATCCTTTGCGCTTTCAAATCTGTCAGTTTTACCCTTTTGTTTCTTTTTTCTTTCAAAAGCAATTTCAGGTTTGATATCTATATAAAATATGATATCAGGTCTTGGAAGGGACATAAGTTCTTCGACTGCTTTTGCTTTTTCATAATCAAAGCTTCCTGCTGATTGGTAAGCGATTGTTGATATGAAATATCTTTCACTTATTACAATATTACCTTTTGATACACTTTCTAATATATTCTTTTTGTCGGATTGCATATCAAGTAAATACAATAAGAACTGCTCTTCAATTCCCATATCCACCTTTCCTGCAAGAAACTCCTCTCTTATTATTTTTCCATATCTTGAGTCATGTGTCGGATAAGAAAATAATGAGACCTTCTTTCCAGAACCTTGAATTTTATCTATTAAAAGCTTAGCTTGAGTGGTCTTTCCAGAACCATCTATTCCCTCTATGCATACAAATAAGCCCTCCACATAAATCACCACAAGCAATATGATAATTAAGCAGTAATATTTATATTACTAAACAAATAATATATAGACCGATATATCGCTCCTATCGTCTAGCACGGCCAAGGACGCGGGGCTTTCAATCCCGCAACCCGGGTTCAAATCCCGGTGGGAGCATTTATACAAGGGGGTTATATATAACCCCGGCATTTATACAAACTGGAAGTCTATGAATTTAGAAACAAAACTGAAGAAGTACTTGCTTGGACTTGATCTTAAATTATTAGGTTTAGATGGTAAACTAAAAAGCATTAAATTAAAATCTCTGGAGTTTGGTGAAAGTAATCTAAATTACATTGCTGTATTGAACAAAAAGAAATTTGTAATCAGGATCAATATGGATCCGAAGATGCCAAATAAG
>JAJZKH010000102.1 GCA_021850955.1 Microcaldota archaeon | reverse complement strand
GCAAAGTATGATCCAGATTTCAACTTGAGTTCAATAACTATTAAGAGTGACATAGTTAGAAATAATAAAGAAATGTTAAAAAAAATCAATTTTTCCATTGATGCATTAATGTATTTTTTAGCAATTTCAAATAATAGTGGTAGCATTTTACTATACAAAGGAGAGCTAACAAAATTTAGATATTATAAAAAAGATGGATTGACTATTGTTCCTTCAAAGGGAAGAACAATAGAAAGCGTCTCTAATTTTGCAGAATGTCAGTATAACTTCGATAAAACAATGTTTGAAATAATTGTTGGTAAACATGCTAAAAAAATACTATACATGCGGGTAATAGAGGATGAGTTGAAATTATCAATATTGACAGAAAGAAAAAGGGAAGTTATACATATAATATATGCCTATAAATTGTTGTTGTATGCTTTAAGGATAGGAGAGTTTTACAAGGTCAAATTAGCAATTATGGGCTTACTAAATCTATTAAACCATGAATTTTCTAAAAAGAAATACATTAAAGGAAATTTATTTTTATCTGATCATTACCCAGAAATTCCACCCATATAAAACAATAGTTGGAAGACGCATTTTTATTTGACATTTTGACTCGATTTTCAAGTACTAAATTTGAAACAGCCTTATCCGTAAAATAAACTATACAAATAAGATTAATATGTTTCACCAATATCCTCTTTGATTAATTTGGAATCAGTATCATTCTTAATGAATGCTTTCAAGGGTGGAGGACCTCGGAACGTTTACATTTTATCAGAATTGCTTTCGAATAATGGATTTGAAAGTTATATAATGAATTATAACGATGTTCTTGGTAATTCGGGAGGAAGCAGACAGGAAAAGCAATTTTCAGTAAACGTGATTAAGAGTACGGGTCTCTTAAACGGAATGAATAAAATGGCAAGTTTTTCGGATGATGTCAGGTTCCATAGTACTCCTATATTCTTTTTTAATCAATATTTTCTTAAACCCAAAGTTCTAAAAAAAAATAAAAAAATGGATATTTACATTTCGACATTTTGGCAATCAGTAGTGCCTGCAGATCGATTTTCTAAGAATATTAATGCTCAGCACATCTTTTTTACGCAAGCAGATGAAAGAACCTTTGGGAAAGGCAAAATGTACAATAAGATATGTGAAAGTGTCTATAATAGAAATGTTGTAAAGGTAACCCAAAGCTTGTGGCTCAAACAATTTTTGGATGAGACATACGGGGGGCTTAATGAATACATAGGAATTGGAATTGATCATAATATTTTTAAACCTATGTCAAATGAAAAGGAAAACACTATTTTCTCAATCGCACGACCTGAGCCATTCAAGGGATTTGATGTGTTTTTGAAAGCTTGCAACATTTTATCAAAATCATCCAAAAATATAAAAATAGTTATCGCTGGAGATCCAGATTTAATCAAGCGGAAAATGATCGAACTCGGATTTAATTTTAGTTATGAAGCTATAGGATGGATTTATGATGATAAAATATTAGCTGGTTTATACTCGAAATCTATTTTTGTAAACACCGGTTTGGAGGAAGCTCTGCCTATGCCACCAATAGAAGCTATGAGTTGTGGGTCTGCAGTTGTACTGACCGATATGCCTGGCGCAAAGGAGTATGCAATAGACCAAGTTAATTGTCTTCTGTGCCAAAGAGGGAATCCAAAAGATTTTGCTGATAAGATCATATTGTTACTTGAAGACGAAAACATGAGAAATAGGCTCTCCTTAAACGGTTTAAAGGCTGCTTCTAAATACAATTGGGATAGCACCGCACAAAAGTTGATTCATGTAATAAAGAGGAGTGATTCACTGAAATGATGTGGAGTATGTTATAATGGTCAGCCAGAATAAAAAAATATGTTTTTTTACAACTGCATCGCTAGGGAATTATGGAGGGGGAGAAAAGTGGCTTATTGCAATCGCAAATGATCTAGTTTCAAGGGGATTTCATGTTCAGGTATTTGGAACAAAAAACCAGAGATTGAAAAGAAAGAGTTTATTGGAAATACAAAATTACATTAATTTTGACTATGAGGAACATGAATCAAGAGGGAAGTTTTTACCTTTTATGCTAAAGAAAATTCCTGATATAAACTGTGATGTTATTTATGTTATAGGGGGATATTATTTTTTTGTTCGACAAATACTTAAATTAAGAGGAAAAAAGGTTTATGGAGGGCATGATCCGTCACTCCTTAATCCAGAGACATTTTTCAAAAAAAGACTCCTTAAATCTTTATTGCCCAAATTTAACAAAGTACATGCAATAAACAAAGAAGAAATGAAGTGGATAAAATACAACAGAAACACCCATGTTTTAGAAAATACATATTTTGGGCCAGTTATTCCATATGTAAAAAAACCAGATAATTTTACCATTTTTTTTTACGGCAGACATGAAAAAATAAAAGGCACTGATACCATCAAATATATTATCAACAATCTTGATTCTAGTATTTCATTTATTATCGCAGGTTCAGGAACTGAAAGTGAATCATTAAAAACTAATCTTAAAAACTTAACATATTTAGGATTCGTAAATGAAGAACAGCTCTATGAAACAATCAGAAGAAGCCATGCTGTGATTTTCCCCAGTTTAATTGAAGTTTCATCGCTCGTAATATATGAAGTACTTGGAAACTATACACCACTGATTTATAGGAACAAAGAGTTTAACTCATTTTTAGAGAAAATAGAATTATGCAGAAAAGCTGATACGGACCCTGATTTTTTAGCTCAGATAGAATTTCTGTATAAATTATTTGAAGAAAGAAGAGAATATTATGATGAAATATGCTCCAAACTTCCTGCAAAACTGACTAACTTTGAAAGTTATATGAATAAGTTCATAGAACTATTTATCTTGAGTAACATAGAAAGTTGAATTTCTCCAATGATTTTTATTCTTTGTTTCTCGTTTTTTCCTATAATTGAGTGCCGTTAAAGGACCTTAATGTATCGGATATGTTGAAAAAAAATTGAGTAAAATCTTCATTTTATTAGTGTTTGATTGTTATTTTCTCCATGATTTTGGTT
>JAJZKH010000101.1 GCA_021850955.1 Microcaldota archaeon | reverse complement strand
GGTTGTTATATATCAAATTAAATTTTTTGGAACGATGAATAAAATAGGTATTAAAAAGGCCAAAAAATTTAATTTGATATATAACAACCTGAAAGTGAAGCATGTTAAAAATGGAAAAAAGAAAAAGCTACGAGTAGTTACTGCCGAGATTAAGTATAAAACCATAGATGAAGTAGTATCGGAAAATACTCAGAGTTCTAAAACTGTTGATTTTAAAGTACTGAAAAGATCTAGAGATGAAAGAAAAGAACTCCACATACCTATGGTACCTAAAAAGAAATCCGGTGCCATTAAAAAAGTTATTTTTACTGTAGCTTTAAGTACATTGCCGTTACTAGCAGCTAGAGTAGCAATACCCGTTTATTACAATCAGCCTTTGATACCAACTTACACCCAAATCGGTGAAATATTCCACAATGAAACAAACTCATTAGAGTACGAAGTTCTTGCTAAAAAACAAAAAGATGTAACATGGGTCGGATATGAATTAAATGGACTAACAAATAAAGAGTGGTGGTATCAAGAATCATTAAACAACTATGATAACAATAAATTCAACTTAGTGTATAATGTATATAATCAAAATAAAAAGTTAATTAAAGCAGGTTTTATAGAGTTTTCTAAAAAAGTAAATGAAAATGATAAAATTAAAATGCATTTAAGTATCTCTAAAGGAAGGGTAAGTATGTTTGCTGAAGATGTTAATAATGGCGGAACCGCAGAAATTTCATTTAATGCAGTAGGAGATATTTTTCGTGGAGGTCAAAACAGAGGACAGTTTACAGGTCTTATGACTGAAACTTACTCAGAACCTAACTTTAAACCTGATCAATTAAATTATCAATCTTATATGAATATGTCCAAAAAACAAGTAAATGGTTTAGTTTTTGAAGACAGATTTATGTATATACCTACAATTAGAAATGACGTGTGGATATTATCTTATACAGGTTTACCTAAATCTGAGTTTCGAAATTTTACAGTTTCAGTTTCTACATCGGAGCAAATGATTCATTTAAATAAAACATATGTTAGCACTAGTTCAGACTTTTTTGTTACCGCAGGACAAAATATTTATCAAGATAATTAACTGTAAATTTCTAATCAGTTATTTTAAAAATAAAATTAATTACTTTTACTTTATTAAAGTTGCTTTTTATCAATATTTAAATAGTTTTTTAGTTTAGAGTGTATTGTGTTTATATGAAACATGAAGAATTTATTGAGAGAAAAATTAAACATCATACAAAAATGATAGAGGCACTTAAAGCACATAAAACAAAAGTTTCTGGGAAAGCTCCAAACAAACATATTGAAAATGCTTATAAAAATTTAGATAATTACGAATTAGTCCTTAGAAAAAAGAGGACTAAAAAGTAAAGGTGTAATTTATGCAAGTGTATGTAGAAAAACAAAAATGTACAGGTTGCTCACACTGTCACGACGTTTGTCCAGTGGGAGTTTTCGAGATGAAAAATAGAGATGGAAATGATGTTAATACAGACTCAGCTCCGGCCGATGTACAATGGAATGGAACAACTGATCAAGCAGTAAAGGACAAATGGTCTACAAAAGAGGATGGACATAACCACTTTGCAAATGCAAACGATGGAAAATCAGGTGGAATCTCAGTAGCTGTAAATGGACCTTCGTGTATAATGTGTCAAGCTTGTTTAGTGCAATGTGAAGGAGAATGTATTGTAATAAATGACGAAGCAGGAAGCACATACCACTCAGTTTACGAGTAAAATTTCAAACGTTTCTTTTTTTTATTTTTTAACTTTTTTTTAAAAATTCACTACTTTTATATATTTTAACATATAAAAACAATTATGGACGATAAATACATAACTAAAGAAGTAGAGCAAAAAATACGCGAGTACTGGAAGGTTAATGAGATAAATAAATTTAAAAAAGATGGAAAACCCATATTTGCAATAGATACGCCACCACCAACAGTTTCTGGATTTTTACATGTAGGACATGTGTTTTCATACTCACAAGCTGATTTTGTTGCTAGATACAAAAGAATGAAAGGTTATGATGTATTTTATCCGTTTGGTTTAGATAATAATGGTTTGCCTACTGAAATTTTAGTTGAAAAAAAGAATAATGTATTATCAGAAAAAGTAGGAAGAGAAAAGTTCATTGAACTCGTTGAAAACAGTATAAAGGAGTATGAAGAACTTTACATAAATATATGGAAAACTATTGGAATATCTGTTGACTGGTCGCATTTGTATACAACAATAAGCAAGGATGTGCAACACATTTCACAGTACTCATTTATTGAACTTTACAAAATGAATAGAGCTTATAGAAAAGAAACTCCAACCATATGGTGTACTAAATGTAAGACTGCACTTTCGCAAATGGAGTTAAAAGATAAAACCCTTAAATCAAAGTTTGTTAAGGTAAAGTTTGCAGATGATGTAATAATTGCGACCACTAGGCCAGAACTTCTTCCGGCTTGTGTAATTATATTTGTTAATCCAGATGATGAAAAGAATGCTAAACTTGTAGGAAGAAAGGTTAAGGTACCGATATTTGGACAAGAAGTAGAGATTAAAACAGACAAAAGAGTAAATCCTGAAAAAGGTACGGGTATTGTAATGTCATGTACTTTTGGTGATCTTACAGACATTGAGTGGTACAAAGCGTATAACTTACCATTAAGAGTAATAATAGATGAAAAAGCCAACATGACGCACCCTCATTTTAAAGACATGAAGGTACGTGATGCTAGAAAGGCAATAATTGAGGAGTTAAAAGAAAAGAATCTTTTGCTAGAAGAAAAAGATATTGAGCATACAGTAAATGTACACGAAAGATGTGATACAGAAATAGAGTTTCTCGTTAAGAAACAATGGTATATAAAATATTTAGACTTAAAGGAAAAATTAATCGAGCTAGGAAATCAGTTAAACTGGAAACCAGAGTACATGAAAGTAAGGTATGAAAACTGGGTAAATGGATTACAATGGGACTGGTCAATATCTAGACAAAGATATTATGGGATACCTTTTCCAGTTTGGTACTGTAAAAAATGTAATGAACCAGTTCTTGCAGAAAAGGAAGATCTTCCGGTGAATCCACTAAAT
>JAJZKH010000100.1 GCA_021850955.1 Microcaldota archaeon | reverse complement strand
GTTACAACAAAAGATTTGATAAAAAAACTCGGTATTAAAAAAAGATCAATTCAAGTAAGAAAAGGAGATACTGTAAAAGTAATGACTGGTTCTAATAAGGGAAAATCAGGAAAAGTAAACAAAGTAGAAACAAAACACGGAGTTCTTCTAATAGAAAACTTAACAAGAAGAAATGCAAAAGGGAAAGAACTACAGATACCTATAAAAACATCAAATGTATATATTACTGATTTAGATCTTAATGACAAATTAAGAAAACAAAAATTAGGTTTAAAAGAATAATAATGTGATAAAATGGGCGTAAAGGCAAACAGAAGGCATATTAAAAGACTCGCATCAAGCAAATATATAGGAGTAGGTAGAAAGAGTTCGGCATATGTAGCTAAGCCACTTCCAGGAAGACATACCAAAACCTCAAACATAGCTATTAAAACAATACTTACTGAAAAACTAGGCTTAACTAGTACTGGAAAAGAATCAGAAAAAATCATAAAGGGTAAAAATATAAAAGTAAATGGAAATGTAATTAAAAATCCTTTATATCCAGTTGGTTTTGGAGATATAATAGAGATACCTGTATTAGGAGAGAATTTTTTCATAAATAATACTAAAAACGGATCTTTTACATTAGAAAAAATAAAAGAACCAAAACAACAATTATTCAAAGTCATAGGTAAATATAAAACAAAAGGAAACAAAGTAATGCTTCGTTTACATGACGGTAGAATAATAAACACAGATAAATCTAAAGAGATAAATGTTAATGATTCAGTGGATATAAAAAACAAAGAAATATCCTCTATAATAAAGCTGGAAGAAGGCGGAAAGTGCCTTGTTATAAAAGGAAATCACACCTCGCAATCCGGCATAATAAGAAAAATAATAAACGGTACTGCTACAAGATCCTCTTTGGTTTCAATCTCTTCTGGGAAAGAAAACTTCGAGACGACCTTAGATAATATTATTGCAATAGCTGATTAAAATGACGCAGAATCCAATGGAAAATATATATCTTGAAAAAGTAGTAATAAACATAGGTGTAGGTCTAAATGAAAATATGGTGGACAATGCCAAGGCTTTAATTAAAAAATTAACAGGACATGATGCAGGAACTACAGTTTCAAAAAGAAGAGATCCTGAGTTAAAACTTAAAAAAGGCCAACACATAGGAGCTGTATCAACAATAAGAGGCAAGGAAGCCTTTGATTTCCTAAAAAGAGCACTAGACGCAAATAACAATATACTAAATAAAAATGCAATAGCAAACAACTCATTAAATTTTGGCGTTAAGGAATACATTTATTTTTCAGGAGTAAAATACGATCCTAAAATAGGAATATTAGGTATGAATGTTAACGCAGCATTTACAAGAAAGGGCTCTCGAGTAGCAAAAAGAAAGAGAAAGACAACTAAACCAGGAGCAAAACATAGCAGAATAACAAAAGAAGAGATAACTAAATATTTAGAAGACAAATTAAAAATAAAGATACAAGAATAAAGAGGATATGGTTAAATGAAGGTTAATTTCGAACAAAAATTGAAAGGCAAAGGAGTAAGAAAATGCAGATTATGCGGAAATTCAAGAGGTATAATAAGAAATTATAACCTTAGAATTTGTAGAAGATGTTTTAGAGAGTACGGTAAACAATTAGGTTTCGAAAAGTATTAGTGAATATTATGGATGTTCTTGCAGATGTTTTAAATAAAATAAAGGTATGTGAAAATATAGGTAACTTAGAGTGCGTAGTTCCATCTACAAAGTTGATAAAAGCCGTATTAGAAACAATAAAGAAAAATAATTACATAGAAGATTTTGAAGAAGTAACTCAAGGTAAATTCAAAGTAATAAAAATAAAGCTATCAAAAAAAATAAATGACATAGGTGTAATAAAACCTAGACATGCAGTTTCGATAAAAGAATATCAGACATATGAAAAAAGATATATTCCAAGTAAAGATTTTGGTGTACTAATAATCTCTACTCCAAAAGGTATAATGACAAACAAAGACGCAAAGCAAAAGAATACAGGCGGAAGATTATTAGCATACTTATATTAGTTTAGTGTTGATTAAATGCAGGAAATAGAGATAGAAAACGGAGTAAATGTTTCAATTGAAGGAGAACATGTCCATATAAAGGGCAAGTTAGGTTCAACTTCAAAGAAATTTAATAGCAGATTACTCTCACTTTCACAAGAAGGTAAAAAAATAAAAATAAATGTAACTCAAAATAAAAAACTTCAGAAGAAATCTAAATTAGCAGAACAGGCATTTGCTTCAGAATTAAAAAACTCTATAAAAACAGTACAAGATGGAATAGAAACAAAAATGACTGTTCTATTTGCACACTTTCCTATGACTATAGAGGTAAAAGGAAAGGTAGTTTTTGTAAAGAATATTTTTGGAGAAAGAGTTCCTAGAGAAACAACTATTGTCGGAGATACAAAAGTAGATGTGAAAGGCCAGTCAATAACTGTAAAAGGCGTAGATGCTTATGATGTAGGTCAAACAGTTGCAAACTTAAGAAAAATATGTTTTCCAAGAGGTTTTGACACTAGGGTATTCCAAGATGGAATATACAAAATAAAAGAGTAAATATTGTTGTGTTTGTATGAATATTAAAAAGAAATCAAAATTCGTAGTTCCTAACTATGGTGCAAAGAGCAGAAAAGGAGTAAAAAATAGATGGCGTCATCAAAGAGGAATAGACAACAAAAAAAGAGTAATGAGAAGTGGTTATGGCGCAATACCTAAAATAGGTTATAAAAATGACGTTATAAAGAACGGACTTGGTGCTGACGGAAAACAAAAAGCATTAGTTAGAAATGTTTTTGAGTTAAAGGATGCAATGTTAATTCCTGATGTTTCAATAGTTTTACACCACGCTTTATCAAAAAGAAAAAAATTAGAACTGCAAAAAATAGCAGAGAAAGAAGGCCTAAAGGTCGCAAATAGGGTGAAAGCATGACTATAAAATTTGCTAAAAGAGTAGCATCTGAAATATTAAATAGAGGAGAAAGTTCAATAAGAATAAATTCTTCTGGGTTAGACGAAGCAAAAGAATACAGGCGGAAGATTATTAGCATACTTATATTAGTTTA
>JAJZKH010000008.1 GCA_021850955.1 Microcaldota archaeon | reverse complement strand
AAATGATTTTCCATAAAGTGATGTTCCTTCTGCACTTGGTATTAGTACAGGTCTACCTCCTTCCAAAACAGCTGCTGCTGAGTTCGATGTACCTAAATCTATTCCTATTATTTTCATATTTGTTCACCTTTTTTTTGTATTTCTCCGTTCGATACAATTACCGAAGCGGGTCTCAACATAATATTGTTTAACATGTAACCTTTTCTGACTACTTGAATTATGGTCCCTTCCTCTTTTTCACTATTTTTACTTAGCATTATCTCGTGTTTGTATGGATCAAACTTTCCTGTTGTATCTATTGATCTGATTCCTTCTTTTTTCAAAATCTCCAAAAAATTTGAAAAAACCATCGCGATGCCCTTCTCTCCTTCATTATCCATCTTCATTGACTCTATAGCAAGTTCAAACTCGTCTAATATTGGAAGTATTCTACTTGCGAACTCGGCCTTTCCTAAGTTCTTAGCGTTTTCAATATCTTTACTTGTTCTTTTTTTATAATTGTCAAACTCCGCTGCCAATCTAAGTAATCTGTCCTTTAAGTCATCTTCTTTTTTTTCTTTAATCTCTTCTTTATCTTTTTTTGAAGGACCTTCCTTTTTTAATTTCCTGTTTTTCCTCTGTTATTAAGGTACTTTCTTCTTTATTATCATTGTCTTCTTTTTCTTTCTTTTCCTCTGCCATTAATACCTACCTCTAATATATTATCCATTCTTTGTGCAAGACCAATTAACCTATTGAACTCACGAAACATCTCGGCTTGTATATCCTCTATTGTACTTGCCAGATCATCAGATCTTAAATAATACTTTGTACCCTTCCTTATAATTAATCCTGCATCAATAAATCTGTTCAAGTGATAAATAACTGTGCTTCTTGGAACACTTAACTCTTTGTTAAGTTCTTTACTCGTAACTCCTTCTCCTGAAGCACTTTTAATAATCAACTCCTTTAAAATACCTGGTTCTATTTCATTCTCTTTATTATTTAGATCAAATACCTTACAAAACCACATTGACAAGTAATCTATGTCCTCCTTTTCAGGTTTAGTTACTGATTTTATTACTATTTTTTCTATACTTGCCATGTTATATATTATATTAGAATAAATATATAAATCTTTGTTTTTTTCAACAAAAAGTTGAAAGATTTTAAGATATATTAAAAAGTATCTATTAAATAAACAAAAGATACTTTATTATATATTATCTTATGTATCTATATTAAGGAGATTTTATGAAACATGTACACAATAAAATTTTAAGCAGCATAATTGTAGCTGCTTTTATAATAGTAGGTTTTATAGCAATAATAACATTTCTTTATGTACCAACTACATACAGCTACTCAAACATACCTATCGTTACATTAGTAATGATAGTACTTTTAATAATAATGTGGGGAATGCTTCTTGTTTTGATGTCTAAAACTGGTTATAGCGACTCAACAGTAGATCCTATGTTGATATTAAAAAGTAGATATGCAAAGGGAGAAATATCAAAGAAAGAGTTCATGGAAAAAACAAAGGACATCAAAGGAAGGGCGTAAAACTTGAGTCAACAACAGGAAGTTAATGAGGTTAGATTGCCCTACGACATAGACGATAAATCATCTAACAACTTAAACTTAAATGACTCTCCAATTAAAAAACATATAATATCTGTTTTTTTGACTTTTTTTCTTTTTATAGTTTTTATTGTTTTTATTATTTATATAATTATTAATTCATCATCACAATCAAGTAATCAACTTCTTTCTGCGTCACAATCTCAAGCGCTTTTAGGAAGTGGTTCTTATACCTCATTTACCTCTAACTCACAACAGTTCAATGTTTCTTCTGGTTCTTATATATCAATGCTTTTAGGGAATAATACAGCGTATGTTTCAGAATTTTACAACCCAAATTATTATTATCAAGAGTTAATAGTAAACAGGACAAACTCAAGCACTATATTTTCAATAATACACTTTGATATGTCACATCAACTAAATAAAATAAATGTAATAAATGGTACTGTAGGACCATTAGCATTTTTCTATACTGTGAACAAAATTAACGCTACTGCCAATCTATTTACAATGATAGGTAAGAAAAATAACACATTAGTAATAATGTCGATGCTTTATAATAATACGTCAATAAACAAAACAATCAGTTATATAGCATTAGACTTAAACAAATAAACAAATTAATTATGGACTCCGCGGGATTTTCCTGATTTAAAAATCATTTTGAACCCGCAACCTCCTGCATGCCATGCAGGCGCGCTACCGTTGCGCTAGGAGCCCATAATAAACATTTTTTATATAATTTCCTTATTAAGCAGGAGATATAAATAGTATATTCCCTCCTCTTAAAAGAATAACTCCAAGCTTTGTCTTTGTGCTGCCACCGTCATCTAACTCTTCAGCTCCTTCAAGAACAATGTTCATGTGTACATCAAAGGACTGTACTTTACCTCTAATGTCACTTCCGTTTTTCAATCTTATCAACACTTGCTGACCTATTGCCTTGTTCAATAAATCAAAAGGCCTTTCATGGTTCATGCTCATTACTTCACCAAATAAATGCTCTAATATTATCTCGTTAAATTTATATATATGTGTTTTGTGATACTACCTAATCTGTAAATGGTAGGTACTTCATACATCTAGGTAAGTTTTGATATGTCCACGGACAATTATCAATTTTACAAATATTATTGGAATAATCCGATGTATTAATATCTTCTTAACACCATCTTGAAGTCCTTTTAAATCATCTTACTGATTAAAATACTCAACAGATTTAATCTTTTTATATGACACTTTGAGTTCTCAAACTCTTATTTTAGAGATCGTAGTTAACATTTTTAGTATTTTTTATAATCTGATTATTTTGTATATATTACTGTAAGTGAAGCGACAAGTGATGTTTCATTCTGTTTCGTACCTAGTATTGTGTAATTTATCCAAACATAACCTGAAAACTGAGATCCTTGCAACTCCTCAGTTGCAACTCCTGCAGCATTATAACAATAAAGTTGCAAAGTTGTTGAACTTCCTGTATTAATATTTATTCCATTAGTAATCTCTGCGTTTGGATAATAATAAATACTATTGTAAACTCCGGTATTTCCATACTCAGGATAATCTCCCGTATTTGACGGAGTTGTTGAACATGCAACTCCTTTAATTAGAATATCAGCTCCTGTGTTCTGTGCTATGTTCAAATTTAATACTCCTGAACTGTTAATAAAAAATGCACCGCAAGAAAAACCAGAGTAAGGCACACAACTAGGTTGAAATACATTATTATTAGAGTTACCTACTATGTAAATAATAGCAACAGCGACAATTATTATAATTAAAGCTAAACCATAAGAGGCCATGAAGTCCATGGCGGCCTGTCCTTTCATTTGTTTTTTGCTTAAATTCAATTACTTCGCCTTCATCTCGACTTTTGCTTCAAAGTCAGAGACCTTATAAGTAAATTCTTCATTACTCTTTATTAATCCTTTCTCTTTTAAGAACTCTCTAGCTAATAAGAAGTATATTAATGAAAGTGATCTTCTTCCTTTATTGTTGCAAGGTATCACTAAATCTACAAACTTTATCCAATTGTCAGTATCGCACAATGCTATTGTAGGCACATTTGTTTTGCTTGCTTCTTTTATCGCTTGCCTTTCATTTCTATTGTCGCTTATTAAGATTATTTCAGGCTCTATGAAATCTTCTCTGTTTGGATTTGTAAATAATCCAGGCATAACTCTTCCTGTTATTAACTTTATTCCAGTTATCTCTGAAAATTTAGTAGCTGCTGTTATTGAGTATATTCTTGATGCAGTTACAACTATCTCTTTTGGATTATATTTGGCTAACATCTGAGCTGCCATCTTTATTCTTTTATCTATAGTTGCTAAATCAAGTAGGTATAAACCGTCTTCTCTTACTTTGTAAATGTATCTGCTCATTCCAGGAGTTCTTACCTTTGTACCTATATGTATGCCTACTTCTAAATATTCATTTTGATCTACAAGCATTTCTTCAGTCATTAATTCACCAATATTTATTTTTACGAATTGGGGTCGCCGAGATTTTCAATTTCTTTTTGAACTCGGGTCTTATGCTCCCTAAGCACAAAGCCTAACCAAACTAGCAGACGACCCCTTCGGTTTTAATTATTACTCATTATGTTATATATATGTTTTTAATTATTTTCTACTATAGTTCATTATGTCATCTATAAGATCTACATGACCTATCAGCATTCTTCTACAACAGTATCGTGTTACCTTCATTTGATCAAGAACTGTTCTTGAGTCCTCTTTATTTTTATTGACTCTTCTGTCATACTCTTCCCATTTGTCAGCAACTACTTGACCGCACGAAAAACATCTTATTGGAATCATCATATATATCAACCATTTATCTGTATGATTTTTGGAATCTTGCCCTAGCTTTTGGTCCTTTGTACTTCTTTGGTTCTACTCTTCTGTAATCATCGACAAGAATGTTCCTATCATATTTCATAAATATATTTTTTAATTCATCACTTCCAGAAGCTTTAATTATTACTTTTGCAAGTGCATTTCTTGCTGCTTGTGCTCTACCGCTTATTCCACCGCCATGTACATTTATTTTTATTTTTGATCTTAATGCTAACTCCATAGCTGTAGAGGATATATTCAAAGGTTCTAAAATAATTTCTTTTATTTCCTTTGGTTTAATTGTTTTTATATCTACACCGTTCAAATAAATTTCTCCTGAGCCTTTCTCATAGATACTAGCTCGTGCAATTGCTTCTTTTCTTTTTGCTCTTTCTACAAATACCTTTGTTGTTGTTTTTGTTTTTCTAGAGGTTTTTCTTACAGATGTTTTTTTACTTTGTTTTGTTGCTTCTAAAACAGGTTGTGTTTCTTGATTAAATACACTTAACTCTTTATCTAACTCCTTTACTCCTTTTGGAGCATCAGTATTTTTTTGTATTGTTATATTTTCTGGCATTATATCACTTATATCCTAATTTTTCTGAAAGGGTTTTTATTGTTATAAGGTTTTCATAAACCTCCTCGCCCTTCTTAATGTCCATTTTTTGAGTCTCGACCATTCCTTCTGGTACTCCTATATATACCTTAAGATTTTTGAACGCATTTTTACCTTTTGGTTGTCTATAAGGCAACATTCCTCTTACTACTCTTTTAACAAAAAGATCAGGTCTTCTTGAGATATATGGTGAGTGTTCAGGATTTGCTTTGTCTTTTAGCTCTACTTTTACTTTGTACTTTGAAACTATATCTTTTAAATGGCCGCTCATGACTATTTTTTCAGCATTAAATATATTTACTTGATTTCCTTCAAGAAGTAACTTTGCAGATTTACTCGCTAACCTTCCAAGAATTACACCGTCTCCATTAATTGAATATTCTGTCATTATTATCACACTATTATTCTTACATTATTATTCTTCATCATACTTTCAATATCTACTATTTTGCAGCCTGCTTCTTGCAGTTTTTGCAATGAACTTTCAGAGTACTCTATTGCTGAGATATTGAATTTTTTTGTTATTTTTCCTGTTCCTAATACCTTTCCTGGTATTATTATGTTCTCATTATCCTTTACATACTTCTCTAATTTCAAGAGTGTTACCTTTGTTCTTTCTCTTCTTGGCTTCTGAGCTCTAAAGATTGCACTTCTTGATAAATTAACATTAGTTCCGTTTTCTTTGCATTTTTCCAAAGCTGATATCCATTTCTTTGTTGCATCTTTTTCTATTTTCATTATATCACATACTTCTTGCGGGGGGTGAGATTTGAACTCACGCAAGCTCTAAAGCTACAGGAGCCTCGGTCCTGCGCATTTGACCAAACTCTGCCACCCCCGCTCGCTTATTTATTTTTTAAGCTCTTTACTTATATCCTTTACCTCATTTTTTATTACTTCCAAGGCTCTTGTCAAAATCTCCATAGCTTGCATTTGTCCGAATGTTTCTATATAAAACTCAAACTCATCTCCTTTTTCATTTGCTTTATATGTGGCAAGTCCTGGTTGGAACTTAGCACTTTTTGAACCTTTATTCATTATTGCTTTAGCATCAAGTCTTAATTTTTGTCCTGTTGATAACTTAATTATTGGTATGTTATCATTAGCTACCTTTACGAATTTATCACTGCCAACCATATCCTTAGAGTAAACGGTTGAAGGACCTTCTGCCGTAAGACTAAATAGTATTTCATCTTTTTCATTATAGCCTTTAGGTGTCAGTATAGGCAACATACCTATTCTATGTGCTATGTATTCATCAAACATAGCCGTAGAGTTCTCATAAAATGTAACAGAATCTACTGCAAAACACTCTACGCTATTCATAACTACCCTTCTAAGGGCATTTGCAAAGTTAAAACCTGAGTCTTTGAGTATGAATCTCACTGAACCAGGTGTATTTTCAATAACATCCACTTTCATAAAAACCAGCCAAAAATAGGCATCTAGACTTTATAATTTATATATAGCAATATATTTAATCCTTTTGTAGCTTGAGTAGTAACTACTTTTCTAGATATATCTTAAGCAATAAACAACTTAAAATAAAAAAGCTTTTAAGGTAGTTATGTGTAGTAACTTTGAATTGACATGGATCTGTGGAAAGCTTATGTAAATAAATCGTTAGAACTTAGTTTTGGAACTGCACAGATATTGCTTAATACTGGAGATAGACACAATAGTTCACTAGCACATTATTTAGACAGATGTATTGAGATAAAGCCCAACTCAAGTATTTATAAAAATTATTCTTATGAAAGCAGGTATATCCGTTTTCCTAATATAACATTTGATCTTGTTATGACTTTTTTTGATGTAAATACTAGTAGTATTTTTGCGTTTAGAACAAGCCAAGAGTTTACTAATAATGAACTTTTGAAGATAACGAGTGTAATAAAAAAAATGGAAAGTACTAACTTAGAATGCAGAGCAATAGGAATGCAAAACAACTATTTAGAGTTACTTCCAAACATAAAAAATATTCATAAAAAGATACCTTGTAAGTTAGCAGAGTTAGATCTTTTTGGAAAGGAACAAAGAAATATATTGATAGATACCAAAACTGGAATGTCTTATAATTTATTAATGGAGAATAGGATTTATAGACCTGGAGAACTTTTAAATAAGATAAGTTATGACGAGTTTGAAAAGACAAAATCAAAATTAACCTTCTAAATTAAACGTTGCAATATCTTCATAAATCGGTCCTTTATCAGTCAGTTTGCTTCTCTTCAAAACAAACTCTTTAACATAAAATGAACCTACTTCATAATCAAAGTAATCTTTTAAAACATTAAAGATCTCTTTATTATTCCTTACACGAATCATAGTTAGATGAGGTTTTTGTTCATCTTCTATACTTATATTTTTGATGGATTGTTTAATTTTTAAGTGCAGCTCATTAAACTCTTCAACGCCAGAACTCATTTTTATATAGATAACTCCTTCATTAGAACCTCTTTTAAATGAATCAACTCCTCTCAGTGTGATATTGAATGGTTTCATCTTAATTTTAGAGATAGAATCAATCAGGACTTCTATTTGCTTTTCATTTATCTCTCCGAAGAATACAACAGTAAAATGTAGGATATTTTTATTAACAAAGGTTATATTTTGAAAGCTGTTAAATCTTTTTTGTAAATCATACACCTTGTCTTTTAAGTTTTTGTCTAAATCAATAGCAATAAAACATCGCATGTTATCTATTATTTATAATATTTCAGTTAAATTATTATTGGTGCTTTTAGTGGCAAGTATAGAGGATTTATCAAAACTTGATCTGCGAATAGGGAGAATTAAAAATGTAGAGGATATAGAAGGTGCTAGAAGTCCTGTTTATAAGCTAGAGATTTACTTAGGCGAAGAGATAGGGACTAGAACAATAGTAGCAGGAATTAAAAATAATTACTCAAAAGAAGAGTTACTTAATAGAGAGGTAGTATGTATAGTTAACCTTGAGCCTAAAAAAATAGCGAATATATTGTCTAATGGAATGCTCCTTGCAGCAGGAGATGAAGACAAGATAATACTTCTTACTCCTGAAAAGGAGATAAAGGAGGGATCGGGAGTAAGGTAGGATTGGTAATTTTATGATATTGTGTATAACAGGCAGGCCAGGATCTGGGAAGACAGAGGTTTCAAAGATATTAGAAAAAATGGGATTTCATATCATAGAGATGGGCTCTATAATAAAATCAGAGATGCAAAAGGAAGGGATTCCGCCTACTATAAAAAACATAAAAGAGTTTATGTTTAAGATAAGAAAGTTAAATGGTGAAGAGGTAGTTGCCCAGAAGGTTACAGAAAAAATCCTTTCTGAAAAAGGAGAAAATATCGCAATAATAGGTGTAAGGAGCTTAAACGAGTTAGAGTACTTTAAAAAAAATATAAAAAGTATAAGCTCAATTGCTGTAGTTTCTTCTCAGGAAAAACGTTTTTTAAGACTGAATAAAAGAGAACGTTCAGATGATCCAAAAACATTATCTGAATTCACGTATAGAGAGAACAATGAGACCAAGTTGGGCATAGATTATGTTATAGAGAACTCTGATTATACCATAGATAACTCAGGAACCATAAGTGAGTTAGAAAAAAATGTTTTTATGATATTAAAAGAACTGGAAGATCATCACGATACTACTCAATAGCTTTTTCATTTATCAATAACTTACGCTTTTTAACCTTTCCGCCGTTTGAGTAATTACCTATCACCCCATTACTCTTTATAACTCTATGGCAGGGTATTGTCAAGGGCAATGGATTCTTTTTCAATGCAGTACCTACTGCTCTAAATGCTTTAGGATGTCCTATTTTTTCTGCAAGTACTTTGTAAGATAATGTTCTTCCTTTAGGTATCTCCAAAGTAGCGAGAAGTACCTTTTCTTGAAATGGAGTAACTTTATACATTTTTAATTTATTTTTTATATTAGAATAATCTGAGTTTTTCATACTTTGGTTTATGTATAAAAAATATTAAAGACCTCCTACTGAGGTAATAGGATTATTCATTAGTTTTGTTTTACTGAGTGCACCTTTTTGTCTTAAAATAGTGATACCATTATCCGTAAGGGAAAGAGGCTTATATGCCTCTCCCTTTTCGGTAAAATCCACCACCCTCTTACGTTTTAATTTCTTTAGTGTATACCATATTCCACTCTCAGAGATATTATATCTTTGAGAGAAGTACTGAACAAAGTTTGTAGCTGCAGGTATCTGATCTAATCCTATTTCAGAAAGTAAAATAATCTCCTTTTCAGTAAATTTATTTTTAATTCCTGCACTTTTAAGTATAGTTCTTGTTATTTGCATAAGAGCACCACAAAAAAAGATTTTTTAAAACTCTTATGCAATTGTTATGTACAAGAACTTTGTATTGTACATATTGCCTGTTGCTATAGCTACTGGTGAAACATCGAATCTTTTTATATGTCCCGTAGCATTTTTCATTAGCAACAACTAATTGTATAATATCTTATTGAAGCATTGATATTTAAATCTTTTCTACAAATTCTTATAATTAATTGTTTTTATATTATCAAAGGTATGTAAATGTCTTATGAGATAATCCGAGTAATTTTAATAATGCTTCTAGCTTCTATGTATGCTTACTTCGATGTTTTTAACAAAAGAGAGATACCTAATATATTTGCATATATGAGTATCGTAGTTGCATTAATAGCAGTTATTCTTTTAGGCGGAGATCCATATTATATACTATTATTAGCAGCTGGAATCGCATTTGTTGGTTACGTTTCGTATGAAAAAGGCTTTGTTGGAGGGGGAGACATCTTTGAGTTTGTAATGATAACTTTGCTTATTCCTTTACAGCCAATTCCGTATCTAATTAAAACTGTGCCACAACTAGGCTTGCCATTTATATTTTCTGTATTTATAGCATCAGGATATGTTTCAGTAATAATAATACTGATTTATTACTTAGGATTTGCGAAAAAAACAAGAATAGAAAAAAGATTTAAAATAGAAAAGAAGATATTGAGAAAAGCAGTATTATTGTTAGTTACGTATTGTCTTCTAGCTTTGCTTATATTTTTCGTATTACAAGTTAGTATTTTAGGAATAATACTACTCATGACTATAGCAGTATTATCATCAATATTGATTGTATACGAAAAGCTAATTAATTACAGAATGATTACTGAGTTAGCTCCTAAAGAAATTCTACCAGAAGATATGATAGCATTAAATTTAATGTCAAAATCAGAGATAACTTATTTCGAAAAAAAATCAAAGAACTTTGGTAGATTAGCTAATAAAAAACTACTTAAAGATTTAAAAAATGTTAACAAAAAAATACCAGTTTATAGAAATGCTGCCCCATTAGCTGGATTTATCTGGTTTGGAATTATACTTTCATTACTTTTTGGAAATCTAATACTTTTAATAATTTGATATATTTATTTAATTAGGTTATTTGTATGGCAAAATTATCAGTAGATAATAATGAGGGTAACAATAGTTACTCGGATACTAATTATTCAAATAACTCCCCTAATTCAAACAATAATGAAAATAAAGACAACGGATATTCAAATAATAGCGTTACTGTTTCAGAATCTGAAGATGAAGAACTTCCATGGGAAAAAAATGAACGAGAAAAAAAATCTGAGGAACAGAGTTTTCTTTCAAAGTACTGGATGCTCCTTATTCTTATCATACTGCTTGCTGCACTTCCATTCGCTATATTTAAAATAAATTTTGGCAAAGCACAACAATCTTCAAACTCCGCAGTAAACTCAAACTCCAGCGTAGGTTCAAGTTCTCAAAAGATTAGTGGCCCATACATTAACAATCAGGAGTTCGATTCTTTGTTTAATACTACTAATTTTAATGTTCAATATTGGAAAGGGGATTTTGGGGATTTTTTAATTATTTATAATAGTACATACAGTACAAAAACTAAAATAGCAAATAATACTTATGTGCAGCCATTAAATAATACTGGACTTTATTATTTTCTTATTAATAATATTACTGGATATCTAATGTATGGTTCGCAAGAAAATATAACTACAAGTTCAAATGAAATTGAAGAGACTATTTCATTAGTTGGTGCTACTTATCAAACTCCTAAACCTACTTATGTATACTCTTCGTTATTTTCTCAAGATTTTTCATATTTTCCTCCATTTATAGATAATAAAACCTATAATGGTATGGAGTATTCTATAGTATCTGTAACTGAACCTCGGACATATAATTCAGGAAACACTTCAATTCCATATAATATTACCGCATTTTTATTTCTAGGCGTAAAAAATAACAATGTTTATAATTTAAATTTCATAATAAATAATTATAGTAATATAAAAAGTCCAACTTTCAATATTACCAAACTAGTTTCAATACTTTCAAATTTTAATTAAATTAATTTAATCTTTGGTATGTAAAGTATCACCATAAAATATAACTATTTTTACTTCTAATTTGATTAGTGTTTTTATGAAAATAGGCATACTCAGTGATTTCCATTTAGGATACGAACGTTTTTTTGATGATGCTTATACACAAGCACGTGAAGCTATTGAAAGAGCATCAGAGTTAGCCGATATGCTAATAATTCCAGGAGATATCTTTGATTATAGAAAGCCAGAACCAGAGGTAATGGCTCAGGCAGTTGAGATTTTCAGAGATGTTTCACAAAAAAATTATGATGCTAAGGTAGTAGAGTACACTGGCAAACGATTGTATACTGATAAACCTATAATTGCTATTCCGGGAACTCATGAAAGACGTGCAGAAGATTCTATAGATTCTGTAGATGTTTTGCACCTTGCAGGTCTTTTAGTTGAGGTAAATAAATCAAAAGCAGTAGTACAAAAAGGAGATGAAAGAGTTTCTGTTTATGGTTTGGGCGGAATAGCAGAGGAAAGATTTAAGGCTGCATTGAAGGATCTTGATTTAAATCTAAATAAAAATGAGTTCAATATTTTCATGATACATCAGACATTATATGAACTTCTTCCTTTTAGTGAAGAGTTTACTCATATCGAAGAACTTCCAGAAGGCTTTGATTTGTATGTAAATGGACACATACATAACAGATTAGAACTTAAATGCCATGGAAAAGAATTTTTAATCCCAGGAAGTACAGTACTTACTCAATTAAAAGGAGTTGAACAAGAAGAAAAAGGTTTCATAATATACGACACAAAAACAGGAACACATGAATTTTATAAAATAAATTCGAGACACTTTTCATTAATAAAAATAAACATTGAAGGAAAGGAACCAAAAACAATAAATGAAAGTATACAGCTTGCAATAGAGAATGAGATAAAAAACAACAAAACAAACAAGAAACCTATAATAAAAGTTGAGATAACAGGAAAGTTGAAAGAAGGTTTCAAACCCATAGATATAAATTTAGGACAAATTTCATCAGATAACAATGAAGCTATAGTTGAGATTACAAAAAATAATGTAGAACAAATAAGTAACAGCAAAGAAGTGGAAGATTTAAGAAACGGAAATTTGGAAAACATCTCAATTAAAGATTTTGGAATCGCAGTATTTCTTGAAAAACTTTCAAACAGTAAATATTCTTTAGATGCAAATCCATCTAAACTTTTTGATATTCTAAGCTCTGAAGATAAAAAGGAAGTTATTATTAAAAATGCAATGGATGAAATATTTTCTTCTAATTGATTAATTATGTAATACTTCCAAAAGATACGCTTGGAATTACTCCGTTCGGCGGATATGACCGAGTGCGAATCCATTGTATAAATATAGGATAAGATAAAGTAGAAGGTGTTTGAGCTAATTGTATATTTGGATTATTTAGTATAGGATAACCACTAGATAAGGTAGTTAAACTTCCATAATTAATAGAGGTATATGAATAACTACTTGTAGCACCTAATGTAAATATTTCTAAAGTATTAGCAGGTATAGATGGAAGTGGATTATAATATTGGCTTGGATTGTGATTTATAAGATAATAATAGCTAAGGTCTCCTATTTGTATTGAATTTGAACCAGATACAAAACTCCAATCTCTATAACCAGCATACGGAGATTGAAAATATCCGTAAATATCTAAAACATTTGAAGTATCAGAAAATGTTTGTTTTGATATTATTACTGAACCATATAATTCTAATTCATTATTAACAATTGGGGAACCGGAAGATACTGTCCATTTATTTGTATTTAGTGTTGTCCCAGCAAAATTATCATAAAAGTTAAATACATTTGTACCGTCGTCATACTGTGCATACGAACTCTGGAAACATCCTGATGCGCAGTACAGCTGCGGAGCATATCCAGTGTAACCTGAAGTCACAGGTGAGTTGTTTGGCAAAAAGTTAAGATAAATGGTTGCTGTATTTTGCCCAGAAGTTTCTGTGTTAACTCCGCTTAATTGAAATGTTGGCATAACTCCGTTTGGTGGAGTAATACGCGTACGAGCCCAGTAAAAAGGCCCTATTGTTGTTTGAGAACCCTGAGTATTAGAAAAACCTATCGGAAGGGAGGTAGTTGGAATTTCGGTAGTGATTTGGGATATTTTTCCATAATTTACATAGAAATATGTACTGCTTGAAGATTGCCATGTAATTCCATATATGTTTGTTGTAGTGGTAATTGCAGTTGTGTAGGAATATCCAGACCCCGGACTGGTTATTCCAAAGACGTCACCATTAGAAATTACACCGGTGTTTATATCAAAGCATACAGCAGGAGCACCTCCTGCAATTGCAGATGAACTTCCAATATATCCAGCACATGCATTATCAGTTGTTGTTCCAATAGGTATATCTCCATACATTTCCAAAATATCATTTGGGTTTATATATGAACCTTGATTATTAGCATAACTACTATAAGGAATGCTGATTCCATTATTTATAGTATATCCTGAACCGGTCCAACCACTCGGCAAATTAGTTCCAGCAAAGTTCCAGTAATTAGTGAACACATTTGCTCCGTTATCATACTCTCCATACGTTTGACTTAACTGTGGCGCTTCTCCTGCATATACTCCATCATACTCGGTTGATGTCGGTTCAAATATCATGTTTACTGTTGCGTAAGAGTTTGGACCTATAT
>JAJZKH010000099.1 GCA_021850955.1 Microcaldota archaeon | reverse complement strand
TTGGTACTCTGTCCAAGTGGGACATACCGAGCCCCAATCCGCCAGTGAGATATCCGTCGAAAGTCAAGAAAATGGCAGTGCTCATGGCAAGGCAGGGAATGATGGTTGTGGATATAGCAAGGCAGCTTGGAGTACCAAAATGGACTGTAAGCCGGTGGGCTACCGGAATAGGCAGCAGGAGAAAGATGTACAGCGGAAGGTATTTTCTTGCACTAGTCGATTTGGTAAACAAAGGATACTATGAACCGAAGAGGAGCGATGGTAGCCTGTTTAATGCATTGAGGCATTACGTGTCTGGGTTGCAGAAAGTTAAAGAAGGAGGAAAAGTATTGTGGGCTGTAAGAAAAGGGTATATATAAAATAAAGATTTAAATATAAGTAACTAATAGTTACTATAAGTAACTTAATTTATGGATAATACGACGGTAAAAATAGACAAGGACCTTTTAGAGAGAGTAGATAAAGTATTAAGAGATAAAATAGGGCATATAAAATACACGAGTAAAAAGCAATTTATCAACATTGCTGTATTATCTTTGTTAGAACAAGAAGAAGGGGGCAAATAAGCGTATGGATCAATCACAAAGAATTTTTAGAAGGAGGGATATAAATTTAGTTCTTGGCGATTTTATGGAGAATTTAGAGTCGTTTGTAGATAGAAAGGCGGATACTTGTATAACCGATCCACCTTATAATATCTCAGGCTATGATGATAAAAAAAAGATTGGTTGGTTAAATTCAAATTCTTATTGGACTGAAATAAAAAACTTTGATGTCATAAATGAGAAATGGGATTCATTTTCTGATGCAGAGTATCAAGTTTTTACGTATAACTGGCTTAAAGCTATTACCTCAGTTGTAAAAGAAAATGGAAATATCCTAATATTTGGTACTTACCACAACATATTCACAATAGGTAAAGCTCTTCAAGATTTAAATAAGAAAATAGGTAGTTTAATCGTGTGGTATAAAAGAAATGCTTTCCCAAATATAACACAACGAGGTCTTTGTGAAAGTGCAGAGTTTATTATTTGGGCTATAAATAATAACAAGAAAAACGCTCATAATTGGTATTTTGATTACAAAACTCTTAAAAAGATTAACAAAGGTAAGCAAATGAGAAATGTTTGGGACATACCTTATATATTTAACAAAGAAGAAACTAAGTTTGGTAAGCATCCTGCCCAGAAACCTCTTTCAATTATAGATCGCTTGGTGCTTGGTTTCTCTCAAGAGAATTCTCTTGTAGTAGATCCTTTTTTTGGGAGCGGAACTACTGCCGTTAGTTGTACCAATAATAAGAGGAGATTCTGGGGTACAGAGCTATCAGAAAAATACTTTAAAATTGCGCAGAAGAGAGTGTCAGCAGCTTATTTAAATTCACGTAAAGTAAATGAAGACATTGATTAATATGTTACCTAAATTCATTGACCAAATATTAAATATTGATTGTCTACAGGGCATGAAGAAAATTAAAGATAAATCTGTAGATTTAGTACTAGCCGATCCTCCTTACGGGATAAGTAGAGAAATAAATACAAAAGGTAAAAGGATAGGGAATAGTGGTATACTAGATTTTAATTTTGGCAAGTGGGATATTTTAGATGAAACATGGATAGATCTAGCAATACAGAAAACAAAGGGGTGGTTTATCTCTTTTTCTTCAAAAAGAGACATAGGATTGTATTGGGAACACTTAGAGAAGAATAAATTTATTGCAATAGATTCACTTGTTTGGGTAAAACCCGATCCATTACCTTTTAATGCAAAAAGCAGATTTGTAAATTCTTGGGAAGCTATTATTGTCGGGAAGAGGGCCGGTGCTACTTGGAATAGTAATTACTTTACTGATGTTTTAAATTTTCATTCACCTAAAAATAAAGATAGAGTGCATCCAACACAAAAACCATTAGGATTAATTATAAAATTAATAGAATTAACTACCAATGTAGGCGGGGTAGTTTTAGATCCATTTATGGGTAGCGGTACAACCGCCGTAGCAGCAAAGATTCTTAACCGGCATTTTATTGGTTTTGAGATAAATAAAAAATATTATAATATATCTTTAAAACGATTAAATTCGCAAAAACTTATCAGAAGTAAAAATCTATTAGAATTTTAAATTAATTTTCTAGTTAAGATACTTCGTAGATCTTTTATAGAGATAGATTCTTGCTTTCTTCTAAGAACTCTTTTTTTCTTTACTTAATTTTAACTCTTTTTGTTTTAGTTTATTTCTAAGTCTTTCTACAGTTTTAATTGGATCTACTTCATATAAGGCGATTATTTTCATATTAGTTTTATCTACTACAGCTAAAATTATACGCTCATTTTTTAATCTATTCAGAACATTATCAGTTATATCTTCAAAGTTCCAACTGTTGCTTTTAGAGACTTTGTATTCTACATATCTTCCTTTATCATCTATTGCGTCATATTGTTTTTGTTCACTTAATAATTTATGTCCTAAATTAAGTGCAACTAAAAGTTCCCATAACTTATTACTAGTTAAAATATTTTTTACTTCACATAATTCTTGAAGTTCGTTTACAGTATGCTGTATTTTATCTATATATTCTTGATAAGTGCCATTACCTTTGCTTTTTATCTCTGTTTTGTCTAAACCAATTGATTCCAATTGACTCGGGCTAACATTAATCATCTTCCTCGTGTTTTTAATTGAGGGGGTTTTATCTTTTAGAAATTTAGATATTACTTCCCCAGGCGCAAAGTACGCCCAGTCAAAAATAGGTGTATTTTTAGTATCATCTATATGTGCGAATATTACTTCTTTGGCGAGCTTTATTTTTTCGATTGTTGAATCTGTAAAATCATTAAATGTCCAGGTATGGTTTGAACTAGTCTCTTTATAATGTTTATATTCGTACTGATACCCAGCCGCATCTTCTGCATCTCTGTATCCGGCCCCCTTTCCTATCAATTTATGACCAAGTTCATTTGCTATTAATACTTCAAAATAACGGCTATTTGAATAAATATCAGAAATACCCCACTCCTCCCTAAATCTATTCTGTATTATCCTAAGTCTATTAATATTTTCAGTTATTTTTGCTTTAATTTCGGTTGTATTAGCACGTTCCATATATTTAATAACTCTATGTTATCTATAAA
>JAJZKH010000098.1 GCA_021850955.1 Microcaldota archaeon | reverse complement strand
GAATCAACTTCAAAAATAAAACATAAAATATATTATTATCTGATAACTGATTTAAAATTAAAAAAACAGAAACTTGAAAAAGATGAAGAGATAGCTGTTTTACTGTTTTCTTTCAAAGAAATCTCATATAAGATAAAAAATAATTTATTGGAAGATAAAACTGATAAAAAAGCACTTAAAGTATTAATTAATTCTATAACTGCTAAAAATAAGAAATTTTTTGATTTAAAAGCCAAGAATTAAGACAATATTTAGTTTTAAAAATAAATAAAAAAAACAAAAAAGAAAGAAGAGTTTTTAATTATACTTTTTCTGTGGCAACCTTCTTCTCTCTATTCCCTTTCATTTTTTGAACTTTTTCTTTTATGTCCTTTGATACCTTACCTACTCCCTCCTCTACCTTATCCATTCCTTTATCTATATTTTCACCTAATTTTTTAAGATAAGGACCAAATGTCGTTAAAAATTTTTCAAAAGTATCATTTTGTTTAGGTGGAGTTTTAGTTTCCCCTCCGAACATTACCTTTTCTGTTACCTCTATTATATTGCCTCCTATGTGGCTGAATAATCCTATAGCTCCGAATAACAAAGACATTTGTAATGCTCCTGCTGCGGTAGATCCGAAAAATCCTGTTGCAGCTATTACTGGAGCTGAAAATGGCACTGCGAGTGCTACGCTTGCTACTAAAAATGCACCTCCTAGTATAAAGGCTCCTTTTCCAATTTCCCTAAAGATTTTTCCTAAACCATACTCTACTTTTTCTTTATTAGAAACTGCCTCATCATTTTGCTTTTTCTGTTGTGTCTCCAATTTTCTTAACAATGCAGATATTAATCTATTATAACCGTTGTTTTCTACCATAGTTCTGTGTAGTTCTTTTAACATATCTGAAGTAGGCGACTCTATTTTTCGGCCTTTAACCTGATCTTTATTTTCAACTTGATTCACAGGGTTAATTTTTACAGCCATCTCATTACCAATATATTTTTTACCTTTTTAGATATATATACCTAACTATAATCTATACTTTAGTTTATATAAATAACTTTCTATCTATTACGAACACAAAAATTTAAGAAAGAAGAAGAAAGCTTGATTGTGGAAGTAATCTTTTAACATTATGACTTCTGGAACTTCTCTTGGGAGATGTACTACGAGTTATGCAAAATACATCAACACATCAATGCATCAATACATCAAAAACTACTTAATTAATAAATTAAATTTAAAGTAGGTTTTTATATTTATTCTTTTAAATATAGTTTAAATTAAAACTAATTGGTTTTTATGAGTTTAACTTCTATTAAAAATAAAAATTCAAAGGCAGATACAGATAATAAACTGAGTTATGATAAAGACTATGATAAAGAGGAACAAGAGAGAGAAAAAAAGTTGGGTAAAAATTATAAATGGATAGCACTCTCTAACACAACTCTTGGAATATTGATGGCTACGATTGATAGCTCAATATTAATAATATCATTGCCTGCTATTTTTTCAGGTCTGGGTATAAATCCACTAACTCCAGGGAATATAGGGTTATTGCTTTGGTTGCTTTTAGGATATATAATAATGTCCTCAGTAGTTGTAGTAACAATAGGAAGACTGTCAGATATGTTTGGTAGAGTAAAGCTTTACAATTTAGGATTTCTAATTTTCAGTATAGGTTCTATACTATTGTATGTAGTATCATATACACTTGTAGGAGTAACTGCAGTATTAGCTATGATAATTTTTAGGCTGGTCCAAGGATTCGGAGGCGGTTTCTTATTTGCAAATGGAACTGCAATACTGACTGATGCATTTCCTAAAAACCAAAGGGGTACTGCAATAGGAATAAATCAAATAGCAGGAATTATAGGAAGTGTATTAGGACTTGTTATCGGAGGAATTCTTTCAGCAATCGATTGGCATCTTATTTTTCTCATAAGTGTACCTGTAGGAATCGCTGGGACAGTTTGGGCTTACTTAGCTCTGCGTGAAATCGCATCAATTAAAAAAGGTCAAAAATTAGACATTTTAGGTAATATAACATTTGCAGCTTCACTTACTATAATATTATTGTCGTTAACTTTTGGAATACTGCCATATGGAAACGCAAGCACAGGTTGGGGAAATCCATATGTTATTGGAGGATTAATTGCAGGCATTTTGTTAATGATAAGTTTTATATTTATTGAAAAGTACGCAGCAGATCCTATGTTCCATTTAGAGCTATTTAAAATTAAAAGTTTCTTTGCAGGAAATTTAAGTTTGCTTTTCGCTGGAATTGCAAGAGGAGGTTTACAGTTCATGCTTATTATTTGGCTACAGGGAATCTGGCTGCCTCTTCATGGGGTAAGTTTTCAGAATACTCCCCTCGAAGCAGGAATAGATTTAATACCCTTGCTTCTAGGTTTCTTAATTGGCCCAGTAGCAGGAAGATTATCTGATAAATACGGCTCAAGATTTCTCTCGACATCCGGTATGTTGATAAATGTACTTGGATTTTTATTACTGTTAACACTTCCGGCTAACTTTAGTTTTATACCTTTTGCTTTAATAATCTTCTTAATAGGAATAGGTCAAGGAATGTTTGCTGCACCAAACACCACCTCGATTATGAACTCAGTGCCTCCAGAACAAAGAGGTGCGACTTCAGGAATGAGAGCAACACTTATGAATATCTCATTTATGTTTAGCCTCGTTATCTTTTTCGGATTACTGACAACGGGGTTGGGAACTGCATTACCAAATGCACTTTATAAAGGATTGATATCACAAAGTGTTCCACAAAGTACTGCATTAGCAATATCAAAACTACCTCCGACATCTGCAATCTTCGCTGCATTATTGGGATACAATCCTATGGAAACTTTAATACCTGCGTCAGCTTTTAATGGAATATCTAAAAGTAATCAAACAATAATAACAGGAAATAAATTTTTCCCAAATTTAATCTCACAGCCATTTATAAACGGACTGCATTTTGTATTTATAATTGCAGCAATACTTGCATTTATTGCAGCTATATCATCATATATGCGAGGCAGTGATAAAAATAAAAATCAGATCTTAGAAAAACAAACAACTCTAAAAAAATAAATTAAATTTTTTTCTATTTTTAATTATTTGTTTACTTTTTTTACTTTTTTT
>JAJZKH010000097.1 GCA_021850955.1 Microcaldota archaeon | reverse complement strand
AAGCAATCTGGAATTTTACATGCCTTTGCCTTCATTATTGGAAATCCAAAGCCCTCCATTGTTGAAGTAGACAGGTAAGCATCGAATGAATTATAAGTTTCAACGACCTTGTCCTGCGGCAAAAACCCGTAATATTTTATATTTTCCTCATTTTTTATTTCCTCTGCTAATGGAAAGCCTTTTCCATATAAGTGAAGCTCAATTGAACTGTCTTTTAGTTTCTTAAAATGCTCAATGAATACTTTAAGCTTTTCTACTTTATTTGCCCCGAAACCATTTATGTAGCCTATAACAATTTTATCTCTTTTGCTATTTTGAGATTTATTCAAAGGCTGATATGTATCATCTACTACAGAAAACTGCAAGACATCTATTTTTTCTTCTTTTACCCCAAACTCACTTATTAATCTTTCTTTAAATTTTTGTGAGTATACACCTACTTTATCATAGAATTTTATATTTTCGTAACTTTTTTGCACTCTTTTTAAAACAAACTGCCTAAAGGCATTTTTCGGGAAACGCAGTTTCTTCATATTATTTATATAATCTTTATCAAAAACATAAAAGTCATGAACAAAAACAGCTTTTTTATTTGGAACATTAATAAATTTTTTAGGCAGTAAATAAGGCTCCATTACAAGTACTTTTTGGCCCTTGAAAACTTTATACTTTCTTTCTAAATAGTAAAAAGAGTATACATTGGAAATAGCCTTTGATTTTTTTGTTTTAAATTTCACTTTGCTTATGTCCACTGGCTCTAATCCAATATTTAATTTAATTAATTCATTGGCAGTATCATTCACTCCATAACCACTATTTTCAAAGCTAGATGACAACAAAAATGTTTTTTCCATAGAGAGTTTACTAAAGCTTCTTATATTAAAATCTATATAAGACATTACAAAAAATATTTTGTTTATTAAAGGGCGTTAAATGAAATCTGGAAAGCATATGTTATTCTTTACAATTCTAAAATTTCAAGATATGACAAGAAAAAATAACTATAAGATATTACTAGGAATTTTAGACCAATTCAAGTAGAAAACTTCTTGGGTGACTATTCAAAAGCAAAAAGAGTGCTTGGATGGAAACCAAAAACTAAATTTAAGGATTTAGTTAAAATAATGGTAGAAAAGGATATTAATAGGCTTAAAAACAAGGAATAAACATAAACTAGTATAGATAAGGTGCTATGAAAAAACCGTTCATATCCGTAGTAATAACCGCTTATAACCGGAAAGAATTCTTATTAGAGGCTTTGCATTCAGTAATCGAGCAGACGCTGCAAAGAGACATGTATGAAATAATTTGTATTAAAAACTTTAAAGATCCTAAAATAGATGAGTACATCCAAAACAATAAAATAGTAAGCATTATCGGGGAAGATAAACCCGTTGGAGAATACATCTATTTGGCCGCTAAAAAGGCAAGCGGGGAAGTACTTGTATTCTTAGATGATGACGATTTGTTTAGCAAGGGAAAACTGGAAAGAATAAATTTTGTCTTTTCAAAGTATCGGATAGGTTTTTACCACAATTCTCATTTAGAAGGAGAAAAATTTAATAGAGAACAAACCGATTTAGAGGAGGATAACTTCAAAATAATAAAGTACCCTTACAGACATGGACTAAAATATTTCAGAATATCGACTATGAACATGAGTTCAATTGCTTTAAAAAGAGAGGTTTTATTTCAACATATCGATGAATTGAAAAAAGTTATAACGTCTCAAGATTCTTTTATGTTACTAATCTCTTTAATACAAAAACAAGATATTTTTATTGATAGCGGAAAGTACACCTTTTACAGACTACACAATAACAACGTATCATATTCTAAATCCCTTGAAAAACACCTAAAATTTAACAAAGAAGTAGAACTACCTTCACTTCTCTATCAATTAGAATTAGCAAAAAATTATAAATCGAAGGCTGCCAAGTTATTTTCAAAGAATCTGGTTTTCATGGTTAAAAGTGCTGTGGCAATTGAAGAAAATGACAAAAAAGAAGTGATGAACGCATTTAGGTATTTGCCTTTAAATGTATTAGATAAAAAACTGTTTAAAAGAGTTATCCTATCAATTCTTTTTCTTTTCGGTTCCAATTATCCTTATAAAATTCTAACTAGAAACTTTCCTATGTGATTACTCAAAAGCAAAAAATACTCAAATAAAGTAAAAAACTAAATTTAAATATTTGGTTAAGACAATAGGGGAATGATGTTATGAACTTATTATCTCTATTCTGCAGACGATCTAAAATTTATATATCAAAATAGTTATAATGATTTATGAAAATAACTCGACAGATAAAACTTATTAAAGACTTTAAAGATATTGGTATTAAAGTTAATTTAATTATGTATGTTCTAAAAAAAGGATACAGACAAAGATTAAAAAATGAAAGAGGAGAGTATTACTCAAGAAAAGCTGAACTTATTGGTTACTTATCTACTGATAAAACCCCCCAAGGATTATTTAACGAGGTGGTTTTCGATAAGGTTTACTACTTTAAAGGCTTCCTACCAAAAGAAGATGATATTGTGGTTGATATAGGTGCTTACTATGGCGATAGTGCAATTTGGTATGCGAAAGAATTTAGGGCAAAAGTTATAGCTTTTGAACCTGTGCCAGAAGCTTATAAGGAACTATTAAAGAATGCCAAATTGAATCATGTAATAAACGAAATACTTGCATATAACGTAGCTTTGGGGCGGGGAAAAAGATTAGTCGGCGGAAAAGGGAATGGAACAATGTTTAGCTTAGCAAATAAGGAAGATATAATACAAACAAAAACTTTAGATAGCTTTAGACTAAATAGAGTTGACCTATTGAAGGTAGATGTTGAGGGATTTGAATATGAGGTTTTAAATGGGGCTATTAATACCATAAAAAAGTTCAAACCAAAAATAATCATAGAAACACACAATAAAGAATTGAAGAAAAAATGTAATGCTTTCTTAATTAGATTGGGATATAAATTAACTTTTCGAAGCGGAACGATTATATCTAAACAAGCGGGATTCGACCAGATAGTAATTTCATTCTATGCGTGTAGTAAGTAAATATTTTGAGAAAGAGAAGCTTATTATGAACATTTAAGAATAAATTTACTTAAATTTTAAATAAACATTGATTATGAACCTCAAAAAAGCTGCA
>JAJZKH010000096.1 GCA_021850955.1 Microcaldota archaeon | reverse complement strand
TTATATTTTACTCTGCCATTTCCTATTGTAAGAAGATTGTGCGAATTTAATTTAGGTAACTTTGCGTTTTTTAGCTCTTTATAAGTTTTTGGTAGGATAGGTGCATAAACCACTATCTTATTTGCATTTGGTAAGTATTTACTAAGCAACTCTGCTTGCCAATCACCATGGCATATAAACCCATCAAGTTGTCTTAGAAAATAAGTTAAAAAAAACTTTTTAAACCCATTTATTTCTCCGTTACGTAATCTATAGAATATCGGTTCGCCTAAGTATTTAATTATTAGCGCGTCTTTTTTAATTAAATTCAATTTTTTAGCTATTAAAACTGTAATAAAATTTCCCTCTACTAAGTAAATATCAGAATCTCTTGGTAAATTCCATATATCTCTTATCCCCTTTATTACATTTCTAAATGAACCACTATAAAAATTTGTTAACTTATATCTATCATTTACACCTAAAAAATCTGCTAAAAGTACAGTATTCGGATGTCCATTTACATATATAAAAGCGATTTTATAACTTTCTTTCATATGACTCCAGTTATTTTATACTTATTAAATCTATCTTCTAATAATTAAGTATTCTCAGGCTTATTAATGAGTATATAAGTATTTAAAGTCTGTTGACAGATAATCCTCATGAAACCAAAAATCGCAGGAGTATTATCTCTTAAGAATGCAATTTCACAAGGTTATCCTTTCTTAGAGTCGATATATTCATTTTTATCATTTGGAGACGAATTGTTCATTGAAGATGGAGAATCTTCTGACGGTACATTAGAAATATTAGAAGAAATTTCAAAGAATAAAAAGATAAAACTTTTTTCTGGTTATAAATGGTTAAGTGTATCAAAAAAGGGACATGCAATAAGAGATGCATATAATCACGTTCTAAAAAAAGTAAAAGATTACTACCAGAATAAACAAGGCGTTTATTTAATGCAAGTTCAAGCGAATGAGATAATACCAGAAGAGAATTATAGGTATATTAAATTGCTGCCTAATATTTATCCGCATTATATTGGTTTTTATTTACCTTACCAATTCATGGTCGGTAGTTATATAGTAAACAATAACGATTGGCGTCTAAGAATAATCCGGGCGGACCAAGACCCTTTATGCTATGGAGATGCCGGTGAGATATATCCAAAAAGGGAGTTGTCTTTTTCAAAATTCTTAAAAATTACAGGTACAGCAACTCTTAGATATGCAACTAGAAGATTGTATTATTCTCACGTTTACTTCAAAACTGCGCTTATTTATTTTTTTGTTCCTTTACCCAAACCGATATTTAGATACACCTACGTATTTCCAAGCAATGTAATAAATAAAATAAAAGGACATTCTAAATTATATTCTAGAAGTAACGATTATAAAGCACCAGGACATATACCTTCATTTATAGAAGAATTATCTAAAAAGAAAATTTCTAATAATAAGTTTTATTCATTACTAGCTAATAATCTATGTTCTAGAGGCATAACAAGAATGTCAGCTAGACCCATACTTATCCCCCTGAAAAGTCATCCAAGAGTAATGCAAAAAATAATAAATTCGAATAAATACATTACTAGTAGTGAAATTATGGAAAAAATTAAGAGGCTATGACTTTTGGTTATATGAAAAATGTGCTAATATCTGGAGGGAATGGGTTTTTAGGCAGCTTTTTGGTAGAGAAATTTTTGGAGGATAACGCAAAAGTAACAGTTGTCGATGATTTGTCTACTTCTAAAAATATACAAGTTCCTAAAAATGTAAAGTTTGAAAAGAAAAAGATAGAAAATTTTCAAACTAAGGAAAAATTTGATTTTATAATTCATTTAGCAGCAAGACCCAGCCCAGAAGACTACATCAATAATCCTTTATCTACCATAAATTCTAATGATATTGGTACTAGAAACATGCTTGAAATAGCTAGAAAAAGCAATGCAGTTTTTATGTATACTTCAACATCGGAAGTATACGGAGATCCAAAAATTTTACCAATACCAGAGAGTTATTTCGGCTACGTCAATCCAAATGGGATTAGAAGTTGTTATGATGAAAGCAAGCGTTTTTCAGAAGCACTTATAAAAGCATACGAAAGACAATACGGTTTAGATGTAAGAATACAAAGACCTTTTAATGTTTATGGTCCGAGGATAAGAGAGGATGGCTTTTATGGCAGGGTTATACCTAGGTTTATAGATCAGGCATTGCGAAACAAATCCATAACAGTGCATGGCAATGGTAAACAGACCAGGTCATTTCTTTATGTGAGTGATTGGGTTGATGCTACTTGGAAGTTTTTGGCGATTAATAAAGGAAAAGGTAAAGTTTTGAATATAGGAAACTATGAGGAAATAAACGTACTGGACTTGGCGAAGCTTATCATTAAGAAGACAAATAGCAAGTCAAAAATAGTACATTTAAAGCCTAGAGAGGAGGATCCAAAAAGAAGAGCTGCAGACATCACCCAAGCACGTAAAATTTTAAACTGGGAGCCAAAAGTTAGTTTGGACGAAGGTTTAAATTATACAATAAAATGGTTGAGAGAGAAGAAAAATTTATGAGGATAGGTGTAGTTGGCCTTGGGTATATAGGTTCAGTAACTTCCGTAGCATTGGCAGAAGCAGGGTATAAAGTTGTTGGAATAGACATAGATGAATTAAAAGTGAAATCCTTGTCCGCTGGAGAACCTCCTATATATGAACCAGGTTTAAAAGAAATGTTGATAAAGAATTCCAAAAAATTAACATTTTCTGTAGACTATAGTGAGCTTAAAGATGTAAATTACATTTTCGTGATAGTACCAACCCCGAATAAGGATGGCAAGATCTATTTAAAGTATGTTGAAGATGCTGTTGACAGTATAAGGAAAGTAAATAAAAATGCAATTGTAATTATTAAAAGCACAGTTTTACCGAGTACCGCTAGTAATCTAATGAAGAAAACAGGCATGGCAATAATATCAAATCCAGAGTTTACGAAGGAGGGCACTGCGATAGAGGACACATTAAAACCAGATAGGGTTGTGATTGGTGGAAACAATAAAAAGGCAATCGAAGGCGTTAAAAAAATATGGGAATTTACTAATTGCCCAATAATAGAAACAACAAATGAAAATGCCGAAATGATAAAGTACGCAAGTAACGCTTTCTTGGCTGTTAAATTGTCTTATATAAATGAGA
>JAJZKH010000095.1 GCA_021850955.1 Microcaldota archaeon | reverse complement strand
ACAGAGAAAAATAGAGAAATTTTAATAAATTTTAACAAAATAACGTTATCGGATAACGAGAATTTTAAAAATTATAATACAATAAATCTTAAAAAAGAATTAAATTTAATAATGACATTTGAGGGTAGGATAGCGGATTATTATTGGAAAGAACTATCCAAAATATTCAACGAATTATACCCTGAATTTAATTTTAAATCAAGAAAGAATAAGTCTTATTCATGGAACATGAATGCTTCTGATTATGTCAATGCGCTGCTTAACTACGGCTACGCAATACTGGAAAGCGTTATCAGAAAATACATTAACGTTATCGGACTAGACCCGAATATAGGATTTTTACATGGAATAAACGACAGCAAGACGCCTTTGGTCTACGACCTGTAAGAATTATACAGATGGCTGATAGACCTTAGCGTTATCCAATTACTAGAAGATAAAAAGATAAAGAAATCTGATTTCATTGTCACTGAAAACTATAATATAAGACTTAGGGAACGAGGGATACGTTACCTTCTTGAGAAAATTACATTAAATCTCAATAAAAGAGCTGAATACAAAGGAAAATTTCATACCTTTGATAATATCTTATTGGATAATGTAAGAAAATTAGGTGATTTCATTGAAAAAGGCAAGACAGAGCTTAAATTCGAGATACCCGATATAAAAATTAATAGAAATGATAACGTTGAATTACGTAATCAGATAATGGAAATAACGCCAGAAGAACGTAATAAATTAGGTATCAATAAGAGTACGTTATGGTATCGTCAGAAAGCTATAAAAGAAGGAAAGCGGATTAAATTATATGCAAAATAGAAATAAGAAGTATGAGCATATTTTAAAAGTTTAGGTGTAATTCTTGGGTGGATTGCGCTATTAGCATTTTTCTACACAATGTTTTATTTTATAGGTACCTTTCTACCGTACTTTCTAACAATTTTTAGATATATACGCACAGGTAATGAAAGGAGTGGTAATTGTTTGGTTGTATGGCCTTCTTTTGTTTATAGGGATGTTTGGGTTGGCCCTCTTTACATTTTGGATTGGTTCTTCAGTAATGAATCTTTGGCGTGTATATATAAGAGATTTTGAGTCTACATTAATATGTGTCAAGAGCAGCGTTTTATAGTTTAGAAAAATATATGAATGAAAGGATGTTTACATAACTATGACTATACCTTTTCATACAATATTCCCTACTTACGATTTAGGTTTGAGAAAGCCGAAAAATTCTAAAATTAATATTGGGTCTAAACGTATTTATGTAGATTTTCCATATTGGGTTTATGAAGACTTTTATAAATTAATCGAGAAATATAGTATGAGACCTGATTCTAGCAAGTTTATATTCGAATTTAAAGAATCGAGTCGTAAAAAGATTAAAGAGTTACTTTACTCAAAATCTTTTTTTAGTGTACGTTTTGGTGGTGGACTAGCGTATGACGAAACAGCAACATTGAATGTTAATTGGTCCATATTTTTCTCTTATCTTAGTGAAAAAGCAGAATACTACTCTAACCTAATACTCTCTTCGAGAGGAGATAAAGCGATTCATGAGCTATACAAGTCATTGAAAGACAATTACAATAAGATTTCTATTTTTGCTGTTAAAGAAAGTCGTTGGAGTAATTACAAGTTGAAAAGTTATATTAAAACATTGAAATTGACTGGTGACTATTACAGGTTGCAAAATTTGTATCTTCTTATATACGAGATATTTAGTAGGTTAATTTCAAATAATCTAAATAAATTTGAAGAAGATCCCAGCCTTCTACTTGATAGAATATTTAGTGATACCTCAAGCTCAATTTCTTCAATACAAAATATGGATACTGTAACAATTTTTCTTTTTTTAAGGCGCTTAATTGAGTACACTTTTATAATAATAAGTAAGAGTAAAAACTATCTAAAACTAAATGATAAAAGTAAGAAGTTACTAAAAAAAATAAACACAGAGAATATCAAAGATTTTTGTAAAGAAAATAAATTACAAAATTCAAGAATATTAGCAAACTTGTATAGTTGCTGTAATCAAGTTATTCATAATGAATCACCGACTGAGTTTAATTCAGTCCTAGAGTTTAAAGTCATTATAAATTTGGTGAAAAGCTACATAGATGGCATACTAGAGCTATTTGTCAAATTTTTTGATTTAAATCGTTCACAACTTATTAATCAAGCTGAACCATTTACCACTCTTGCGAACGCTGGAGAGCCAAAATTATCAAAACGAGAAAAGATAGCTTTTAAAATGCTCCATATAAAGTACAAAGACTTGGTAAAAACTGAGATTAAAAATGTACTATCCAGACGAGAGGAGATAAAGAAGAAAGATATCTTTTTTGATCCTGCAATGTTAGGAAGCATTTTCTATCTATTTTCGCCCTCTTATGTTAAAATCTTGAATGGAATTTTCAATTTTCAAGATGTTTATAATTTTATTGGGAGTATAACTCAACTTTCGTATAAGATTGCCCTAACTCAAGAATTTGAAAGTACTTGGTCTTGGTTTATTAAAGAACTGAATTCACCTTTAGATAAGATAAATGAATACTCTAAATTGAACTTAAATAATGATGAAAAAAGAACTGTTATATTTTGCATTCTTGCGGACAACCTTGCTAGTTTAACGGAAAGCTATTCATGATTTAAATAGCACCTATTTTACTCAAGATAGCTAAAAAAATTGCTATAATCATTACTACGATTGTCACTATTGAAGAAGTTACAGCATCGACACCGATACCGTTATTTATATTTAGCATAGCACTCCAAAAGAAAATTAATCCGACTACCGCACCAACTGTTCTTGTACTAGTAAAAATTATTGATTTGAGGCTATTTGCAAAATCTTTAAAATAACCTTCAAATTTTAAAAATCCCAATGTTACAGCTATTGCAATTCCAATATTTATTGCAAATGTTGCGGCAGTTATAGTAATTATCTGACTAAAGGCATAAGTTATTGCACTGTCTACTAAGGATAATACTGGCAGTATAAACCCACTCAATACTGCGTTCTTTATCTCATTAAGATTAACCATAAAACAAATAAGATTGCAAACGCTATTTAAACCTTTAACATACACTTTGGGTCTTATTCTTACAAGACTAGTTGAGCGTACACTTTTCGGTACTTACCATTATCCCTTGCAAAAAGTAGCCCCGATCGGATTTGAACCGATGTCCCAAGCTCCAGAGGCTTGTATGCTTGACCACTACACAACGGGGCTGTAACAAATAATATAAGTCTGGTGCTTTTAATGC
>JAJZKH010000094.1 GCA_021850955.1 Microcaldota archaeon | reverse complement strand
TGATAAACAAATATTCTTGAATTATTTAAAAAAAAAACTTTATTTTAGCTTAATAAATAAATAAACTTCCTATTTATATATTAAATCTTAATTCATTTTCTTTAGAAAGCTTTAAATAAACAAAAAATCAAAATATAATTGGTGTAAAAATGTTAGACATAAGCGATAAAAATTTCGAAGAAGAGGTTTCTAAATCAAAGATACCTGTTGTTGTGGATTTCTGGGCTCCTTGGTGTGGTCCGTGCAGAATATTCTCTCCAATAATAGAAGAAACAGAAAAAGAATTCAAAGGCAAGATAAAATTTGCAAAGCTAAATACAGATGAAAATCAAGAAACTGCAGGGAAGTTTAATATAATGAGTATACCCACTGTACTTCTTTTCAAAGATGGACAGGTACATGCCACATCAGTTGGCGCATTACCTAAAGAATCATTCAAAAAATGGTTAGAAAAGAATATGTAAATTGATAAAAATGGAGTTATCCTTACCAAGAGGTACCTCAGATTTAAGACCTGAAACTGCGATACAACTTAAAAAATTACTGTCTGAATCTGAGAGAGTATTTAAACTTTATGGCTTTTTTCCAATAGAAACCCCTAGTATTGAACTTACCGAGACATTAACCACTAAAGCCTATGGTGATGAAAATACTAAGGATATTTATTTAATAGACGGCAAAAAAGAAGGTTTGAGGTATGACCTTACAGTACCTCTAGCTAGATTTGTTGCGAGTAATAAAGATATAGTGTTACCATTTAAAAGATACCAAATAGGTAAAGTTTGGCGCATGGATGAACCACAAAAGATGCGTGAACGTGAGTTTTATCAAGCGGATATGGATATTATTGGAAACACAGAGATAACTGCAGAAGCAGAACTAATATCCGCAACACATGAAGTTATAACATCTGTAGGTATAACTGATTTTGAAATTCTTATTAATAGTAGAGTATTGTTATCCAATATACTGTTAAGTTTCGAGATAGATACAAAACTGCATGTTTTAGTTATGCGTATAATCGATAAATTAGATAAAATAAGTTATACAGAAGCAAAAACGCAAATAACTTCGAAAGGTGTTCCTGAAAATACAGCAGAAAAACTACTGGAGTTAATAACTTCTAAAAAGAGCAATGAGGATTGGGTATCATTATTCAAATCACAGATAAAAAATACATCTGGAGAAGCTGAATTATTAGAAGGTGTTTTATCACTTCTAGATACTTATGGCATTAACAATGTAAAAATTACACCTTCACTTTCAAGAGGAATGGATTACTACACTGGTTTAGTTTGGGAGTTTGTTGTTTATGATAATAAAAAACGTCTTCCAACAATTGCATCTGGTGGTAGATATGACAAATTAATAGGGATTTATCTTAAAAAAGATATACCTGCTGTAGGCTCTTCCATAGGGATAACACGCATATTGGAATTATTAGGAAGCTCTTCAAAAAAAACATACGCTGATGTTTTCGTATCATGCATAGGCAAAGAAAACTTAAGTTATGCAATTTCAGTAGCTTCAGAGTTAAGAAAAAACCAGATAAAAACAGACATGTCATTAATTTCTAAAGGTATATCTAAACAATTAGATTATGCAAACTCATTGAAAATTGCATATGTACTGATAATAGGTGAAAAAGAAAAACAACAAAATAAAGTAACTATAAAGAATATGGTTACTGGAACAGAAGAACTTTTAGATCTTAACTCAATACTAAAATTATTAAAAATTAAGAACTAATTAAAAAATATAAAGTGATTAAATGTCAAAAACAGAACTAGAAGAAATAACAGAAAAAACATTAAGAAAAGGTGGAATATTAACAAAGCTCTACTTTGATGTGCAAAGTTATGAAAATGTTGATCTACAAGCATTACTCACTGATCTAATCAACAATAAACTGCTTAAGTCTGCCGGTGTAGTTTATTGTTCTGGAAGTATAGACGAAACAATAAAATTAAAGGACGTTTATTCATCGGCTGCAAAAGTAACCACCTTGTTTACTGACATAGGTGCATTAATTAATGCAGTTTTTAACTTTGCACCGGCTGGCGTGGAGATAATAAAACCAGAAAATGAATTAGTAATAAAAACATCTCAATTGCAATCAGTAATGCTTTCTCTATCAGAAATTTCTGTCGATTACTCAAAGTATATATTAGAAAGGGTTCTTAAAAAAGAGGAGTACGATAAGGTACTTAATGATCTTAAAGCAAGGGAAGAACTAGGTAAACATCTAATAAATACCACAAAAGAAAATAAGAAGGAATAATAACTTGAGCGCCAGTCATCTAGCCTGGTAGGATACGAGCTTCCCAATATTTAGGAATAAGCTCGGCGCTCGGGTTCAAATCCCGACTGGCGCATAATTGAGTTTTTTATCCTCTGAAAAAGATTTTTTTCTAATTAAAATTCGTCTAAGGACTCTATCGTTTACTTCTCCATAAGCGTTTTCTCCTTCTTATAATTAACATAATAATTATAAGTAAGATAATTATAATTATTAAAATCATAATTAAAATACCATAGCTTATCGTGTCTGAAGCTTTCTGTATTGCATTGGGATTTGTTATATTGCTTAAGTTTTCACTAAGAAACAACGCAACTGTAACATTGTGTGATATTGGAAGCGAAATTACGCATTCTTGTTTATTTATTGTATAATTGCTTATTTTATTCCAAGTGTTATTTCTTAAAAAGTAAATACCTAAATCAGAGGTATTTACGGAACATGGATAATTTAATGAAAGGTTTGCTATCGGTTCGTTGTATGTTGAAATATTTCCTATTAAGCTTATATTAAATGCAGATATTTTGCTTAGAGATAGTTGTGTTTTTATTTGATTAGTTATATTATTTATGAATACTGTCAAATGATTATTTTTTGGGTTAATAATGCTTAATTTGACTCCTGTTTCGTTAATTGTTTTACTTTGATTTGTTATATTTAATGGAAGTGTGGTAGTAGTTACAACACTTGTTAATACAGCGGTTGTTATTGTTGAAGTAGTGGAAGATATTGTAGAAGTCGTTGATGAAGTAGTAGTGGTGTCTGGACTGTTGGAAAAAGGCAATCCTCCTGTATTTATTATAGGAGTTGTAGTTGTCGAAGTAATTAGATTAGATAAAACATCAATGCTATTTGAATTAGAAGCAAAAACAATAGGTGTGTTTGCGCTGTCAATGGCAATTGCATTGAAGGTATAACTTCCCGGGCTAAGTGTTATCGGGCCCAAAACCTGAGAACGTGAATAGATATTTGATAATGAAAGATCG
>JAJZKH010000093.1 GCA_021850955.1 Microcaldota archaeon | reverse complement strand
CTCTAGAGGAATACTTATTATAATCAAATTGCCCTGGTGATCCTATTAGCCCTACTTTCATTTTAGCACTCTTTGATATACTTTTAATGTATCTTTTGCGCATTTTTCCCATGTAAAGCTTCTTGCGTACGTTTTCATTTTTATCCTTAATTTTTCATTATAACCGCTTTCCTTAATTTTTTTAGCGAGTTCTAGCATTTCGAATTCATCTCTGGCAGGTATGCAAAATTTTTTTACCTCTTCCGGTATTTTTGCATCTTTATAAATTATAACTGGAATTCCTCTTGCTTGGGCTTCTAATATTGGAAATCCAAATCCCTCATATTTAGATAAGGAAATAAATACAGAAAAGCTATCATAAATACTCACCTTTTTATCCTCCGGGGCGAACCCATTTAATAATATTCGCTTATCTTTAGCTGCGATAGCAAAGAGTTTCTTTTCCATAGAACTTCTACCCCACAAACTCAAATAGATATCGTTATCAGTTATACTTGTGCTAAAACACTTTGCTAAATTCACTAGATCTGAACCACCCAAATAGCCTATTTTAAAATCTTTTTTTGCTTTCTTTATGCCTTTTAAACTAAATTTACTTTCTATACCTAAATTAGTTACAAAGATATTTTCTTTACTAAAACCAAGCTTTATTGCATCCTCCTTAGTTAATGTGGAATTGGCAATCAGATAATCGGAATGAAGTGCCAGTTTAGAACCTAACGGTCCCCAAAAACTAAGCAATATTTTTTCTTCTACTGTCTTACCAGCCAAAAACCTGTAATTAAATATTAATCTGAAATCGTGAACCGTTGTTATAAGTATTCGGCCATTTTTGTTAAATGGCAATGTTGGGCCATACATAAGATTATGCACTAGGTTGTAATTCTTTAAGATTTCAGAACTTAAAGCAAAAAAATAGCCATGTCGATTACTAAATGGAACTACTTTTATATTGTAATTTATATCACTAATTTTAAGCAATGATTTACTTATATTATACACATATTTGCTTATGCCAGCACCTGAATTATTGTCAAAATGTTTTTTGTAACCTATCAGAGCAATGTTCATTTTATCGCGGATTGTTTGTTTTTATCCAAATTTCTTCTGCGAGACCTTCCTTGTTAAATATTTCTCCATAAACAAAACCACCATTTGACTTTAGCAAATTACTTAAGCGTCTATAGCTTCTTGCCTTTATACATTGTGGGTGCAATGCTATTATAAATTCTTGGAAATTGTCTAAATACGACTTTGATAATAGCCTTTCTTCACCGCCTTCTATATCCATTTTTAGTATTTCACCTTTAGCATTTTTTATATTGTATTTTACTTTATTAATTAGATCCAGATTTTTAAATTCAGGCATGTATTTAACTATGTCATTATATTTTTTAACTGCATTTTTTTCTATTTCATAACAAAATACTTTAGTAGCACCTTTGCTTAAAAAATATATAGCTGATGAACCTATCTCTGCACCATAATCAACTACTACTTTGTTTTTATAGTTTATAGGCCAATAATATCTGCAATATTCTTTGAAGTTTACCCAATTATCTAACTGTCTCAATTTTTTATCATACTTCCTATAATATTCATACTCTAATATCATATTTTTTAAACTCCCCCTTTGTTATATTTAAAGAATTCTATAATGTTGCGTAGTAATTTTATAGATTTCATCTAATTACCCTTTTGTATACCTCTAATGTTTCTTTCGCGCATTTTTCCCATGTAAAGCTTCTTGCATATTCAGTTGCCTTCTTTCTTAATCTTTCATTATAGCCATTTTCCTTTATGTTTTCTATTATTTGTGCCATGTGCTCCGGGCTCCCAGCTTCGAAGCAGTACTTTCTGACTTCTTTTGGGATCTTTCCGTATTTATAGATTATTACTGGAAGGCCGCGGGATTGAGCTTCCAGAATTGGATAACCTAGGCCTTCATATAAGCTTGGAAACGCAAAGGCATCAAAGCTATCGTAAGCTTTCAGTTTCTCATCCTCTTTCAAGTATCCATTAAGGTCAACATTATCCAAGCCGTTGTCTTGTTTAAACCTTAATAACCTGTTTTTGTCCATTCCAGTTCCGTATATTACAAATTTGTATTCTGATTCTGATTTTAATATCTCTGCCGCCTTTAATAAGAAAATAACATTCTTGTGCTTCATAAGGGCACCAATATAACCAATTACAAATTTTTTATGGACCTTTCTTTTGGGTATTTTTGCTTTTATCATTACATCATTCGTGCCATGCAGAACTACTTTAATGTTTTTTATTTGGCCAAACCTTTCTGCTACAGTATTTAGAGTCTGAGAAGAATTGCATAGTATGAAGTCTGAATATTTTATAGCATCTTTTATGCTCCCTTGAACGAGCTTGTTGTATACCTTTTGACTTAGACCCCTGTGCAGACCTTTCTCAAACCTTGACAGATCATGTATGGTCGTTATTATCTTCGCGCCGTTCCCTGCCCTTTTTAGGATTTTAGCGGCAAATCCTATTTCATGGTCGGTTATATGTATAATATCGTATTTGTCTTTTGGAACATTAGCAATCATTTTTTTGAAAGACGTATTTGCATGGAGCAAGCCTTTTATATTGTTTCTTTTAGAATTGTGTAATGAATATAAGAAGTCTATACTGCTGCCATTCGGGAGTATTGGTTTAAGATGTTCAGAAAGTTGGTAAGAATACTCAGTGAGGCCTGCGCCGCTACCTTTATAGGGTTTACTTATTGCAATTATTAAGATCTTCATTCTCGTGTCACTAATCGTTATCTTTTAAAAATCAAGTTAATTTATTTCTTACTTAAAATATTAATACTGTGTGATTTATAAAATATGAAATTTATTGTTTGTTATTAGTGCGTGGTTAAATGGATAGAAGTGAAAAAAGGACGTTAATTGCAGTTTACTTAATAATTTTAATCTTGGCGTGCCTAGTTCAATATTTATATACCGGATCCAAATACCCTGTAGATTTACCCAAACTATCTTTTAATTATGTAATATATTCTAGATTTTTTATTTGGCAACCACAAGACTATTCTGGAATATTAACATATACTGATTCTGTTGCGGGTATGTTGTTTGACTTACCTATAGTGATGGTCGGCCTATTGTTTGGCTTGCGTGCTGGTATATTTATAAGCGGGATTATTACTAAATTTATTGCGGCCGCAGGGGGTTTTACTTTAGTTTATTATTTAACTTCTTATATGAGAAATAGGAATAATGGAATTAGAATTGTTATCAGCTTTATCCCAGTGATCTTATTTATATTTGATTTTCTTTTTCAGTATATTTCAGAAGTAGAATTTTTACCTTGGGCTCTGCTTTTTATAATACTGTTTTTATCTAAGATC
>JAJZKH010000007.1 GCA_021850955.1 Microcaldota archaeon | reverse complement strand
CAATAGACAACCTAGCTAGGTCGCTAGGGCTAGAACATGCATGGGGCTCTGATGTCGAAAGGTTAGCTAAAGATGGTTCGTATATAGATATGCCTTATACAGTCAAGGGTATGGACTTCTCATTCACTGGTTTGTTAACTAACGCAATAAAAAAGCTAGAAACAGAGAAAAAAGAAGATGTCTGTTACTCATTTCAAGAGACTGCTTTCTCAATGCTTTGCGAGGCTACAGAACGGGCTCTCCTCCTAAGCAAAAAAAACGAGTTATGCGTATGTGGCGGAGTAGCACAAAACACAAAGCTAGCTAAAATGCTAGAAGAAGTAGCCTCAGAAAACGGGGTAAGATTTGCTAAAGCACCAAATGAGTTTAATGCAGATAACGGAGCAATGATTGCGTTGGTTGCTGAAAATAATATAAAAAATAATAACTTTGAAAAGTTGGAGAACTGTGATGTAAAACAAAGATACAGAATAGATGAGGTCGTTGTTTATGATTGAATTTAAAGGTGCAGAAGCAACAATCGAGGTAATACAGTTATATAATCAGAAAGTGATTGTAAAAACAAGAAACGAAAAAAAGTATAGAATAAAATCTTTAGATGAAAAATTACGTAGCTTCAGAACAAAAAGAGAAGCAAGAATAATACTTAAATTAAACAACTCTAATGTAAACTCTCCTAAGATACTTGCATTAGGTAAATACACAATCATGATGAGCTTTGTAGAAGGTGTATTGATGCGAGATCTTCCTGAAAACGAAGAGTTTATGAAGCCCATTGGCAATGAGGTTAAAAAAATGCATCTTTCAGGAGTTGTTCATGGTGATTTAACACCTGCTAACATAATAATTAAAAATAATACTCCATTCATAATTGATTTCGGCCTAGCTGAGGTAACTAATAATTTAGAGGAAAAAGCAATAGATTTACTTTTATTCAAAAGATCAGTTAGTAAAAAATCATTTGAAATATTTCTAAGTTCTTACATTGAAAAAAATCCCGAAGGTAAAAAAGTTATAGATAAACTCAAAGAGGTAGAGTTAAGGGGCAGATATAATGTAAGAACTCTTACATAAATAAATTAAATAAAAGAAATAAAGAAATAAAAATCTGTAAAAAATTACAGATCTCCTACTCTTCTCTTCTGGGCTCTTCTTACTCTCTTTCTTCTTTTCTTTACCCATTTCCAGCGCATTCTTCCTTTCTTTTTCCATTTTCTAGGTATACTTCCCAGTGAAACACCGATTAACTATGCAAATATGTTTTGTGGCGTAAGAATAATAATACTTGCGTTAAATATATTCTAAAAGAATATAAGTGATTTTATGGGAAATTTAACAATAATAGGAATAATTATTGTTGCTATAATAGTTATAGGAGGTATACTTTACTTCTTAAACACTAAGAGTAGTACCAATAATAATGTAAGTAGCAATCATACCTCAACAAGTAATGCAAACACTACTAAAACAAACTCAACTAACAGTACAGTATCGCAATCAAACGTAACTACAACACAAAACACTTCTACAAACGGTAATAATACGGCTTTGGCAGATTGTTTATCTGCAACATCTACTGTAAGTATACCTAATGGAAACTTCGGAACAGGAACTTATCAAGACTGGAATACTACTGGAGTAGGTTTTGGCACATCTCCTGCAAATATAACTGAATATAATAAAAATAATGAGTATTATGACAGCCCATGGACAAATTACAATGGACAGTACTTTGCAACAACATATGCTGGAGGTCTTCTAATAAGTACTGGAAACTTAACTTCAAATGCATTCCAAGTAACAGAACCATATCTTAACTTCGAAATAGTGTCACCACAAAACAACTTACTTTATGTTGAGGTAATGGAAAATAATACCCCAATTATAATAAAGCAATTCAACAGTTATGGAAATTCTGGTGCACCTACGGGAATATTTGAAAATGCAACAATACCTTTGACTTCATTGTTATGTAAGAATGTAAATATAAGAGTTGTTTCAGGAGTTGTATATACCCCAGCTACAAAATATGACATTATAGCTGTCGGAGACTTCTACCTCTCAAAGGTGCCTGTTGGAAGTACCGGAACCTCACTAAACTAACTTTTTATTTTTTCTTTTATTTTTAATTTTTTATTTTGTGATACTTTATGAAGATATACAACACATTAAGTAAAAAAGAGGAAGAGTTTAAGCCATTGAAAAATAATCATGTCGGATTTTATACTTGTGGCCCTACTGTTTATTTTTATGCACATATTGGAAATATGAGAAATTACATAATAAATGATCTTCTTGAACGAGTTTTAATAAAAAACAATTATACTGTAAAACACGTTATGAATCTTACTGATGTTGGACATAATATAGGGGATGGAGATTTAGGAGAGGATAAAATACGTGACGAAGCTAAAAAAGAGCATAAAACAGCTGAACAAATAATAGAGTTTTACAGCAATGCTTTTTTTGAAGATGCTAAAAAATTGAATATAATTAAACCAGATGTAATATCAAGAGCCTCTGAAAATATAAAACAGATAATAGAGTTCATAGAAAAACTGAATGAAAAAGGGTATCTTTATAAAACAGAAACCGGAGTTTATTTTGACACAGCTAAGTTTAAAGAATACGGAAAGCTTTCTGGTTCTACCTTCAAATCATTAAATGAACAACAGATAGGAGGAGCTCGTGTACAAAGACCTGAAGGAATTAAAAATATAACTGATTTTGCCGTTTGGAGATTTGCAAAACCAGATGAAAAAGAGATGGTCTGGGATACTACATTCGGAAGAGGTTTTCCTGGTTGGCATATTGAGTGTAGCACTATTGCATATAAATTTTTAGGAGAACAGTTAGACATACATTGTGGAGGTCAGGACCATATACAGGTACATCATACAAATGAAATAGCTCAAAGCGAGTCTCTTTTTGAAAAACAATTTGTTAAGTACTGGGTTCATATTGAGTTCTTAACAGTTGATGGTAAAAAAATGAGCAAATCGTTAAAAAATATATATACAATAAATGATTTGGAAAAAAAGGGTTTTACTCCTTTATCATTCAGATTCATGGTTATCTCAGTCCATTATAGAAAGATGATGAACTTCACCTTTGAAGGATTGAAGCATTATTACGATGCTCTTAACTCAATATACGCTTTTATAAGTAAAATAAGTGTACCTAATGAAAAAATAGGAAGTATAGATAAAGAATTTGCTAAGACTATTAAAGAGTATAAAAAATTATTTTTTGAGTTAGTAAGTGATGATTTAAACATACCGAATGCAATAATAAAAATGCACGAAATGATAAACTACTCAAAAAAAGATCTAAATAAGGAGGAAACTGCAGTTGTTTTAACTACATTATTAGAATTTGATGAGATACTGGGTCTTGATTTCAAAAAGCATTTAAGCAGTAAACTTCCTAAAGAGGCTTTAGAGTTAATAAAAGAAAGAGAGCTCTCAAGAAAGGGAAAAGATTTTGAAAAATCTGATAAATTAAGAGATAAATTACTTAAAGAGTATAAAATAAAAATAGAAGATACAAAAGAAGGTAGCGTTTGGTATTCCGTTTAAGTAATATTTTTATTTTCTGATTTGCGAGATTTTTGTTTTCCTGTTTTTGCAGCTATAAATAGCAAGGACAAATCCTCTTTTTTCTCAGTGTCCACCCAGGATTTTATATAAATGGGTATATTTTTGAAAGGTTTAGAGTATCTATCTGTAAAACTGTATACATTTGATTCGTGTTTAAGTATTCCAACATTTACTCCAAAATCTAGATATCTCTTCCAAGTAGCAATTGGTAAATCTGGGTTGCAGTCCTTTAACCTTAGTTGTCCTTTCTCTTTAACCTCTAATAATGCTCTTGCAAATCTATATGCTCTTGTTTCATTGTCAAAATAAATCTTTGCTACCTCCTTAACACTTGGGTTCTTCATCTTTTCCTTAACAGGCGCATCCTCATATTCCCAGTATTTTATGGACATTTTATCAATAAAAATATCCTGTTAAAGATTATAAAGTTTTCTAAATATATTGAATAGCTATTTGTTACTAGGAAAAATTAAAATAAGTAATTAACATAGTATATTTATATTTATTAGTTTTAAAAAAATCATGTCTGATGAAGATGATTCTGATAAAAGACTTTTTTCTGGGTCCTACCTAGATGGAAATACAAATATTTTTTATCAAACACAACCTAAAAAAACTGCAGTGAATAAACTACTGGATCTTTCTTCATTGATAATGATATTTTCTGTTATTTTATTTATATTTATTTTTTTAATAATGTTCTCTTTAGGAGAGTTTTTAAATCTTAATTTCAATCAAGGGATAGAAAGTTTATTTTTTTGGGGAGAAATAGCAATAATATTATATGCCCTAATAGAGTTAGGATTATCCTTGAAGATATACTATTATTGTAAAGAACTAGAAACTGCTAAAAAAGAAAACAAAAAATATTTACACAGGACCTTGCTCATCTTTTCATTCATTTCAATTTTTTTATTAATACTTTTACCTAACTTTTTATTTTTTGGGAATATGATCTCATTTAATACACTTTCAGGAGTAAGTTACACATCATCTTCTTTGATCTACAACATGGGAAATTTTCATTATCAGTACATCTTAAATTACTTGACTAACTCTGATTCTATACTTCAAGTATTTGGACTTTTAATATTATTTTTTACTTCCTTCTATGCTGTTTTTTCAGATAAAAAAACCCATGCAATTATTCCAACTTTAGTATTTATCATACTTTTATTAGTATTTTTTTACTCTTTAAAAATCTATATTGTAACGCAGAATAAATACTCCTTGAATTTGCTTAATAAAGATATAAACTCGAGTAATCAATATTTAAATAGTATTTTGAATAATTATCAAGAGTTCACATCAACTTCGACATTAGGTACTAATTTCTTCAACAACATGCAAAATTTGATAGAAAAACAAAGTAATATAAATAATATTTTTGGGAAAAACTCTTCGAGCATTTGGAATTATACTGAGTTAAATAATGATTTTTTGGGCTATGGTTTTGTCGAGTATTATTATATTAAAAAATTCAATAATTATGGGTATCAGATAACCTCCAATAATACGGATAACTCTACACTAATTATCCGCGGGAATAGTACACTTTTACTTTTAAATTATTTAGCTAAAATGCTTTCAGTACAAGAAGCAATTAACAATAATTCAAAAGTATTAAATAATTATCAAGGCTTCCTAAAAAGAGAAAATTATCCTTATTATTATGGAAAAAATAGTTATTTATTTAATAACACTAATTATACAGGTATTATTTATTATAATAACTATTATTTGGAAAACAATGATTATGCATTAAAAACTCTAAATTACTTATTAGGCTCTAACACTACTTTATTTTATAATTTAAGGTATAACACTGTGCAATTAAATAATATTTTTTATATCTTATCCTCTGAACAGTACTATAATTACGCTTTAGACTCATTGCTTTATAATCAAAGTATGCCTACAAAAATAAATTATATAGGATATAGTGATGGTACTACAATTTTAAATCTAGGGAATATTTCTCCAAATTATACTAACTTTACAATTTATTTAGATAATAAATTTGTAAGATATTATAAATACTATAATTTCATAATCGTAAACAATTTTGAGCTGCAACCTGGAATAAACAATGTAACAATAAAACTACCTCAATATAAACTCAATGAAACATATAATTTTTATGTTTCTCCTTATTTGATAATAAACTCCAGTGTTTATGAAGGATCAGAAAATAATTTATCTATATTAAATGTTTTGATAAGTAATCCAAGCAATAGAACTATTATTATAAGTAAGTTATATCTTTCGCAACCATCTTTAACTAACGGTTTTTACGAACAAGACATAAATAACCAAAATAATAGCATATTCTGGCTGGCTCCTGACCATAATGTTAGTTTAGTTTATAATTTGTATGGAAATGCCAAAGATAATGAAAAATATGCTTATGTTATGAATATGAACACAAGTTATGGTCCTGGACAGTATATATTTACTGGAAAGGAGGTCTTCTCAACCTTTGTTTATAATAAAAATCAGACAAATGCAATAATTTTGAATAGTATCACTGAAAGTCCAAACAGCATAACTACAAAGACCAGTAATAGCATAAATATCAAAACAACAACAGTAAAGAGTGTAATAGTTTAATAACTCTATGCGTGTTCTTTTTACGAAAGATTTATATAGGTTATTAGAGTATATTTTACACACAGTAGTTAGTTCAACCAAGATGGCTTATTTTTGGTTAGTAATATACTCATAAAAAATAATAAGATAATACAAATATTATATTTAGGTGAATTAAATGGCAGAAAAACCACACATGAATTTGATTTTTATAGGGCACGTTGATCATGGAAAATCAACCACTGTAGGAAGATTGCTTTACGAAACAAAAGCAGTATCAGAACAAGATATGAAAAAAATCAAAGATGAGGTAACAAAGTACAACAGACCTTCATTTGAGTTTGCATTCGTCATGGATCAACTCAAAGAAGAAAGAGAAAGAGGAATAACAATAGACATCATGCACAAAGACTTCCAAACTCCAAAATACTACTTCACAATTATAGATGCACCAGGTCACAGAGACTTTGTAAAGAATATGATTACAGGCGCAAGTCAAGCTGACGCTGCAGTATTAGTAGTATCAGCAATAGACGGAATACAAGGTCAAACAAGAGAACACGCTTACTTAGCAAGAGTTTTGGGAATAGGGCAAGTAATAGTAGGAATAAATAAGATGGACGCTGCAGGATATGATAAAGCAAAGTTCGAAGATACAAAAACAAAGGTCGTAGAACTTCTTAAAACAGTAGGATATGATGTTAGTAAAATAACATTTGTCCCTTACTCCGCTTTGCAAGGAGATAACATAGCAGTAAAATCAGATAAAATGCCATGGTACACTGGACAAACATTGTTACAATGTTTAGATAATTTCGTAGTACCAAACAAACCAACTGACAAACCATTGAGATTACCAATACAAGATGTTCACAGCGTAGCTGGTTTCGGAACGGTACCTGTAGGAAAAGTAGAAACTGGAGTAATGAAACCTGGCGAACAAATAATTATAATGCCTTCTGGAATTAAAACAGACGTTAAGAGTATTGAGATGCACCACCAACAATTACAACAAGCAATACCTGGTGATAACGTAGGTTTCAATATAAAAGGTATAGATAAAAAAGATATAAAAAGAGGGGACGTTGTAGGACCAGCAAACAATCCACCAACAGTAGCACAAGAGTTTACTGCACAAATTGTAGTAATAAATCACAAGAATGCAATAGCTCCTGGATATACACCTGTCTTCCACATACACACTGCTCAGATAGCAGCAACAATAACTGAAATTGTTGAGAAGAAAGATCCTAAAACAGGTCAAACATTGCAAAAGAATCCTGAGTTCATAAAGAATGGAGATGTAGCAATAGTCAAAATAAAACCAACAAAGGCAACAGTTGTAGAAAAGTTCAGTGATTTCCCACAATTAGGAAGATTTGCAATAAGAGATATGGGTCAAACAGTAGCTGCAGGAGTAGTACTAGATGTAGTAAAGAAACAATGAAGTGAATAAATGCCAGTTGCAAAAATTAAATTAATAAGTAGAAATAAAACAGATGCAAGGGATATTGCAAAACAGATAATAGAAATTGCAAAAGTTTCAGGTGTAAAATATAAAGGACCTATACCACTTCCAACAAAGGTTATGGATATATCCACAAGAAAATCACCTTGTGGTGACGGTTCACATACCTTTGAGCACTGGCAAATGAGGATTCACAAATGGATTGTACAGATAGACGGAAGTGAACAAGCATTAAGACAAGTAATGAGAATACTAGTTCCAGATACAGTCCAGATAGAAATGTCCCTTAGTTAATTATTTTTAATATTAACCTATTTCTTCTTTTTTTGTAATTTTAATAAGATTTAATTCTTAACGCTAGTTTTATTAAATATACAGATAGATTTTTAATAAAATCCTAATAAATACTATTGGTGTTATAATAGCTGGCGACAAACAACATTTTTTTTGGATGAGCACAATTATTCCCATAACTACAGTCAGTAGCGGATTAAGTTTGTTCATGCCTTTATTTATTCTATATCTAGGTGGGAATGTATTTGATGTCGGCATTGCCTTTGCAGTTTATAATCTTGTTAGTATACCTTCATCATTGTTCTGGGGCAAGATAACTGATAGATATGGGAGAGTTAAACCTTTTATAATGCTCTCAGTAATTTTTACACTGCCTTTGTTATTTGCTTATCATTTATTTTCTAGCTTAACTAACGCGTACTTCTTTTATGGAATATTTGCAATTATAGCTACTGCTTCTTCTCCTGCCATAAACATATTAATTATGGGAACTAAACGAAGCAAGACGCTACCTAAGTACTTTAGCAGGTACAGTATATTCAGCTTGTTAGGTTCGATACTAGCCTATATTTTTGGATATTTTGTAGCTACACAAGATTTAACCACATATTTATTTCTATTAATCTTTTTCAATGTAGCATCGATATTTTTAGCTTACGCTCTTATAAAAGACCAAGTTCGGTTAATAGAAATGAAGAAAGTTAAGAACGTAGGAAAGGTCTTCCCTATTTTGAATATGCTTACTAATTTACCAAATCTTAGTATAAATATAGAAACCATAAAAAGAATACGTAATACTATAAAAAATATACAGAAACACGATGTATATATGCTGCTAATAGCTATAGCATTTTTCAATTTAGGTTTTTACATATTTAATACAGCATACGTTCCTTACTTAAATACGAATGGTTTGAGTTTTAGTAACATTTTTTTAATAAATCTTGCTAATGCAATTGCACAGATACTTGTATTTTTATATATAATAAAAATTAGAAAAGGAATAAAACCAAGTAGATTTTACATAACTGGAATAACGTATAGAAGTATAAGTTATATTGTTGCTGCCATTGCTATTTTTATTCCCGTATTTTTTCTATCTTTGAATATAATTGCATATTTCATAGCAGGTTTTTCTTATGCAATCTGGAATCTTTCTTCTTCAATAATTCTTTATGAACTTGTACGTGGAAAAGATGAAGGTTACTTCATAGGCATTTGGACTAGTTTATTAGGGGGCTCTGCTGTTGTTGGAGCTTTAATATCTGGTTTATTTGTAATTTCAGTTGGGTATCAAATGACATTTATTATCGCAGTAACTGCAACAATTTTTTCAGGAGTTGTATTTCAAGGTAGTAAACTCAAAGTAAATAAATCCTCTAAAAAGGAATAGATATGTTACCTACTAAATTAATAGTGATGAGTTTATGATAATAGATGGACATGCACATTTTTTTAATAAAAAAACATTTGGAAATAACTTTCCAAAAAACTTTAAGATGAATGAATCAATGAAAAAAATGGCAAGTACAATTGACCATACAATAGAAGAAAATAAAGATGCTTGGATAAAAGCAATGGACAAAGAAGGTATAGAAAAAACAGTTTTTATGTCAACATCAACATTAAATCAGGAGTTTACTTCATTTATAAATTCAAACGAACGTTTTATTGGCTTTGCAACTTTAAATCCAGAGCTTAAAGATGCAGTAGAAATTCTAAAGAAGGAATTAGAAAATGGGATGAGTGGCGTAAAGTTATACGCAACAAATGGGCAGTATAATATAGGTTCAGATAAAACCTTTCCTTTTTATGAATATTGTGAAAATAATCAAATACCAATAACTATACATTCCGGAGTAACTATAGGTCCAACAGCAGATCTATTTACTGGAAATCCCATACACATATCAAGAGTTCTTAGCGCATTTCCTGAGTTAAATGTAATAATGGCACATTTTGGGGCTGGTTATTTTAGAGAAGTTTTGATGCTAAAATATAAAAGGGAAAATCTTTATGTTGAAACTTCAGGAACTAACAACTGGTTACCCTTTCAAGATAACTTTCTTACCTTAAAGGATGTATTTAAAAAATCAATAGATATTTTTGGTCCAGATAAAATTATCTTCGGAACAGATACAAGAATATTCCCAGATGGTTATAGAACAGGAATTCTGAAAGAGCAACAAAAAATATTAGAAGAACTTAATGTTTCATCTAGTGATAAACAAAAAATAATGCATGGAAATATGTCTAAATTAATAACTAAATCAAAGAAGTGAGAATATATCATTTAAAAAGACTATAGAGGACTTTATTTGTTATAACTGCGGTATTAAGGTAAAGGGCAATGGTTATACTGATCACTGTCCTAACTGCTTATACGGGAAACATGTTGATAACGATCCTGGTGATAGAAAAAATATGTGTCTAGGGGTTTTAAAACCAATATCTACTGTTTATAAAAATAACAACATTATAATTTTTTATAAATGCCAAAAATGCAATGAAGTTAAAAATTTTAAAGCTGCTAAGGAAGACAATCAAGAAGTACTGGAATCACTTTTAGGTAATAAATAATCTAATGATTAGAAAGGTTTAAATTAATCTATTTAATAAAATATAATGATTTTTGTGGAACTTAATGAAGCAGAACTTATACAGAGAGAATTAACTATTCGTGACCTTAGAGTCAGTAAGGAAGTTCTACAGACAAAACGAGCAGCAGCAAGATGGCTTGCATTAACATTAGGCATAATAAATCCTGGTGAATCAAGATTAAGTGCTGTAGCTGTTCTAGATTCTATGGTATATTTTCAATTCATTAAAAAACAAGATCCGACAGTAAAGGAAATGACAGATTACATTAATCAATATTGGGAGCCAATAAACGAAAAAACACTAAGATATCATTTATTACGCATGAAAAGGATGGGCTATATAGATAATGAACAAAGTAAGTTTTATTTTAGACCACCAAGTACTGGTGATCGTTTTGATCCACATATCTGGAGTAATGTAATGTTTGATTTCTTCTATAAGGAGATTTCTAAAAAAATAGGAGATGTAATAAACGATCTTAAGGCCAAAGAAAATATGATGTGAGTTAATATGAAGACAAATACAATTTGGATAATTGCCGGAATAATTATTGCTATTTTATTAATAGTAATGTTTTATTATAATTTTGTAAAGCAACCACAACCAATATCGGTGAATATTAAATTAAATTCTGAAAACACAACAATTTATCCTTATCAATTAATATACGCAACAGCAAACATAACGAATACAGGTAAGACTGATTTTAAAGCTGTACCTTTCGGTGTAATTTATAACGGAAGCCTGGTTGATATTTACAATATATCCTTACCTGCAGGAGAACACACTTTAATTAACTTTACCCAAGAACCAACAGCTCCTGGAAATTATTCTCTAGAAGTAGTAGTGGATCCTAATCAAGGAAGTGGGACTATCTCCAACTCTTCTACAATAAAAACGAGTATCTACTTTAATGTTATTCCAGAAGAAAATCCAAAACCTGCTGAAATATTAAGTAATAATAATACCTATGAAAAGTTACAGTTTCAAGATGGAGAGTCTTATGTAGTTGCGAGCTATTTGAATAAAGATTATGGTTTAAGCATATTTAGTGCTTCAGACATACCTTCAATTAATGCATTTTTAACCCCTATATTAAATTTAACCTACTCATACATTAAAAATATTTATTCTGCAGAAGCAATTTACAAAAACAGTACAGTTTACTCGTTTTGGATTCAAGGACCATTAACACAAAACTTGTTCTATCAAGCAGCAAAAGGAGCTAATTTAACAGTAATTAACAAAACCACAAAACAAAACTATAACGTTGTATATATACAAGTGGATAAAAATACAACAATGTGCAGTTGGTATCAAGGTGGCTGGACAAAGTCCCTGGCTGTAATGGGACTACAAAACTGCGGTTCATTTATTAATGAAAGTACCTATAACAATACACCTAAGTTACAAAATGCGAATGTTTTACCATATTTAGGAAGTAATGATATGCTTGAAAATATAACATTCAAATCAATTCCAGGAAACGGATATGGAAAATTATTCGTCATTAATCAATCTTTTGTTTTTGAATCTGAATTACCTAATTTGGGCGGAAGTCCAGTATGTTACGGCTTAATAAATGTAGTAAATAATGTAAGCTATTGCAGTACTTATATATTTAAAAATAATAACAATACAATAGGTCCAATTTCTTTGATTGATACTAAAGCGTATATAAGCAATTATAATCTTTCAGTAATTTCATTGATAAACACTACATATGCATTAGAACAAACAAATAGAAATATACAAATTTTACAAAATATAAATTATAATGGAGTTTCAGAGAACTTCTCTTCTGGAATAACAAACAACTGTATATTCAACGCTAGTATCTCGTGTAATAACCCAACATTCGGAGTAAATGGTTTAACAATGCAACTTAGAGATTTAACAAATCAAACATTTAAACTAAATAAAATCGCCTGCTATAATTTAGGAACTCCTACGTTTACAGTAGTTAATAAAACACTCGATAGTGGCATAACATCAAATGTGACAATACCATGTTATGAAAATGGAAATACAATAACTGGAGTTGCACTGGGCCTTTACGTTAATATGATAATGAACTATACAACACTTAACAAAAGTTATACTGCAATCGGGAAAGCAGAGATAGTTTGATTAAATGAATGATGTTTACTCTTTCTTTTTAGAGAAAGTAGGCACATTAACAGAAATTCAAGAACGTTCTATTAAAGAGATTGAAAATAACAATAACTGTTTAATTGTTGCACCGACAGGGAGTGGTAAAACAGAAGCCGCTCTTTTACCTATTTTAAATAAAATACAAAAAGAAAAAATTCAAGGCATTTCTGCAATATATATAACACCATTAAGGTCACTTAATAGGGACCTTATGAAAAGAATAGAAGTTATCTGTAATCACTTCCAAATAAAAGTTGGGGTAAGGCATGGTGATACAAGTAAAACTGAAAGAGAAAAGCAGGCAAGAGAACCGCCTAATATAATTATAACAACACCAGAAAGTATGCAAAGCATGCTTTTATCATATAGATTAAGAGACGCATTAAAAAACTTAAAGTATGTTATTGTAGACGAGGTTCACGAATTGTACTATAATAAAAGAGGTGCCCAGTTGGCAGTTGCTCTTGAAAGATATAAGGAGATTTCTGATAATTTCTTAAGAATAGGAATATCCGCAACTATAGGAAACTATGAAGAAGCCGCAAAGTTTCTTTTTAATAATGCAGATCATAAAATAATTGCCTCAGATGTTGAAAAAAAATTATCTATAAAAATAGTACTTCCTGAGGTACCATTACGAAAATATGAAGAGTTTAAGTCATCATTCAATCTAGACAATAAAGGAATGGCACGTTTAGAAACAATAGAGGACATAATTAAAAAAAATAATGCAACTTTAGTCTTTGCAAACACTAGGCAAACTGTAGAATCATTAGGTAGCAGAATAATATATTTAAGTAGATTAGAAAATTTTTATTGTGTGGGTGTACATCACAGTTCTTTAGATAAAAACGAAAGAATAGAAATTGAAAATAATTTTAAAGAGGGTAAATTAAAATCAATAATAGCAACAAGTTCTCTTGAATTAGGTATAGACATAGGGAATATAGATATGGTTGTACAGTATGGCTCACCAAGACAATCAACAAGACTTTTACAGAGAGTTGGAAGAAGTGGACATAAAATAGGCCTTGTCTCTAATGGCATTATAATAGCTTCAGGGCCTTTAGAAGCAATGGAATCTTTAGCTGTTGTTATAAATTCTAAAAATAAAAAAATTGAAAAACATAGCATTGAAAATTCCCCTTTGGATGTTTTAGCTAATCAGATAACCGGAATAGTTTTAGAATACAAAAAAATAGAGATTAAAAAGATTTTTAATATAATAAAAAGATCCTCGGTATTTGTTAATCTTGATTTTGATGTTTTTAATGAAGTACTATTATTTATGGCAGAAATTAAAACTATTTCTATAGATGGCCAAGTAGCTACAACAGGAGTAAGAACAAGAAACTACTTCATAAATAATATCAGCGTTATACCAGACACGCCGAGATTCATAGTAAAACAAATATCTACAAATAAAATAATATCTACATTAGATGAAAAGTTTGTATATAGTAATATAGAAGAGGGTTACTCATTCATAACAAAAGGAATACCCTGGAAAGTAATTAAGATAGAAAATAATATAATATTTGTAGAAAAAAGTGATGAGTTAGAAGCCGCAATACCTGATTGGATAGGGGAAGATCTACCTGTTTCTGTAGAAATAGCAAATCAAACCGTCTCACTATTTAAAAATATACAAGATGGGAAAAACATATTAGAAAAAGATTGCCAAATTAGAGTTGAAGAATTTATTAAGAAACAGAGTAATTTTTTTATTCCTGAACTAGAAAATATTTTTATTGAAGAGTTAGAAGATTATTCTATATTATATATTTATTTAGGAACATTAGCCAATGGATTCTTTGCAAGAGGAATTGCACAGATAATTAAAAATGAAGGTATAGATGCTTCGGTAAAAGCAACGGCATACTCAATAATAATAGAATATAAATTCTCAACAAAAAAACCTGATTTGCAAAATATAATTAAAAAATTGATGAATTATAAAGCAAATGAACAAGTTTTATCAGAATCAGATTTATTTAGATACAAATTTGTACAAGTTTCAAAACTTTTTGGAATTGTTGATAAGAAAGCTACATTAACAAAAAACGTTACAAAAAAATTAATTGAGTTTTATAAAAAAACCGTGATTTACAAAGAAACTTTGAGAGACCTCGAAAAAAATTATATAGATTTTCCAACAGTTACCTCATTTATTAAAAAATATGAAAATAAAGAAATAAAAATAGGATTTGTAAGTAGCGGTTCGCCTTTATCAAAAGAAATTTTACTTTCTGGTTTAGGATACGGGGAAATAACTGCAATAGTAAATCCGGTTTTT
>JAJZKH010000092.1 GCA_021850955.1 Microcaldota archaeon | reverse complement strand
CCAGGGATATCTGTCCAATTAGTATCGATTAATTGGTTTTCCTTTTCGGCAACAAAATACTCTGGTTTTGGATTGTCTTTTTTACATTTAGGGCACTTTCTCCATTCGCCTTTAGTGTGCTCATAACCACATTCTTTACATTTTAATCTTAACTTGCCATCCGAAATCATCTCATTTATTTTTTCTTGTGAATATTTGAAGTGCTTTCCAACCGGTGGAGACAGTTCCTTCCCAAAAAATATTTTGGGGCTGCCTTGGCCAGCAGAATCATCCATATGTCTCCAGAAAGCCTCTCTTTTTTCACTCATCTTCTTAACGACCTGGTTTAGCAGTGTATTTGCGCTTTTAGCATATAAAAATAAAGAGTCTGTAGCCGTCGGAAATACTCGCTGAGTTTGAGATTCCATTACGTTTTTTCTTGTTCGATTTATGATTATTTCATTTCTGAAATTTTCATATCCAAATATTTCGTCAAGTATTAGCTTTATATAATGCGCGTAATGATAATCAAATCTTACATATATGGAACCGTCGTCGGCCAGTAATTCTCGCATCACTTTTATCCGTTCATACATATATTGCAAAAAGGAGGAAACGCCTTCTTTCCACATATTTCTATAAGCCACTTCCTCTATTGCTGAAGGTTGTTTTGTAAGCTCAGCTTTGTTACCTATACTGATATTTATGTTCATATTAGTACCTGTAAAAAATGGGGGATCGATATAGATTAATTTTATCTTTCCAGCGATTGTCGGGTCCTTAAGGAGTGAATTTACGATGTATTTGTTATCGCCCCAGATTAGCTTGTTTTTCCATAGAGCCTCTTCATTTCCTCTTAGTTCGGGTAATAGTGTCCCCTTTGAAGCCCTAGATAGGTTCACTTCTTCAATCTTTTGAAACGGTAGTGATACCTTTTCTATCTGCGTTTTTTTATTTTTCCAAACCACCTCCACATCGTTCATATACTAGAATGTTAGTATTTTATCTTTTATATGTATAGAGGTTATTTCGCTGGAGACACTAACTTTGACAGTTTTAACACATATGATGAAGTCCTCGATGAAGAGGGTAATGTATTGATAAGAAGACCGAATATTGTTAATATTTATGATTCCAATGTAAAGCTAGTTAGAGGTAATTAACTTTTAGAATTTTTTATTCTCACGTCTAAATAAATCTAAAGGCCAAATTACATCAACTTGATAATACTTGCATGCATTTACTAATGCTTTATCACCAGTTACAACAGTGTTAGTTACTAATTTACCTTTACTACTACATTTTGCTTGACATAGTACATAAGGATCTGCAGGATCCCCAAAATATTTATCTTGCTGTTTAATTAATCCCAAATGTTTATTTTGATCTAATTCAATTATCTCTTTAAGAGTATTGTAAGACCAATTTTCAATTTTATTTATTTGCAGAAATATACATTTATATTTTTTTATAAATACGTCTTTAAGATAATCATTTCCCCCATACTTAGAAATTTCTATCTTTACTTTTTCATTTGAAATAAATTTTCCTTTTTTAATTAACGAATCTATAAATTCCCATTTACTTCTATCTATGTCTTGCGGATAGTTCTTAGAATAGGTAATTAAAGCACTGGTATCCAAGATATACATAAAACTAACCCGCCAATTTTTTTATCTTATTTGCATCTGAGTAGGTTATATTAGATCTTTCTAAGTTCTCTGAAATCAAAGACATTAAACGGTTATTATTTTCAGTTTTATTTAGATTAGTTTTCCTGCTACCTTTTTTAGCTCTAATAAAAGGCCTTTTTTCTCCTTCATATTTATCTACTATACCTCTTTTGAAAAAATTAAACAAAATCATAGACCTACTAACTTTGTATATCTTGCAATAGCTGCTTATCTGTTCTTTACTTATTGGTTTTGTTATTTTACTGTATTCACTTTCGTCTATTAAAAACCTAGATGCAAATTCATCACACCAATTCTCCACATCAGGCTCATTTTCTCGCAATCTACCACAAGCTGCGTTTTCATTTAAAATTATATGAGCATATTCATGCAATAAAGTAAAAATCTGTCTCTCAGTCTTATCTACTTTGTTTATAAAAATTGCTTTTATTGGATTTACAAATGAAAAACCACTAAATGAAAAATCACTAAAATTAAATACAAATATTGAGTCTCCTTCTATTTTATCAATTAGAAATTCTAGTACCTCATTTGAATCTTGCATCTCTTTTTTGAAAGCCTATAGTTATATTCCATTTTTTCATCGTATCTTTTATTAATTTATCCTTGTTAGGTAGGTTCTCATGGTCCGATTCTGTAATTGAATTTATTTCATTACCTAAACCTAAACTATCCATTAGATATTTAACTGAATAAAGTAGAAAGTTTGCTTTCCTAAATAGAACTTCTGCATCCTTACTAAAACCACCGTCTTCCTTTAGTCCTCTAAAATCTTTAGGCTTAATTTCATCTTTTGGAGATGAAGGTAATAAAAGGGTTGTTATAGGTCTTTTGGTATATTTGGAAAGCTTTATTAATTCTCCAATCTCTATTTCTGCGTCTTCTCCATTTGTGCCATCTTCACTCCAAGAAGAAACTTTGGCTCTAAAATCTGATGGCATTAAATCTATAAACGCTCTGGAATTTCTAATAACCCAACTTATAACATCTTTTTTAACTTTTACCTTTTCTATCATATTGGTATTAACCAATCTAAGTTTTTAAAGATAAAAACGATCTAATCTTATATCTTTATCTTTTACGCTATACTTTTTAATTTTATGACTTTTGGGTTTGCTCTTGTATCTTTCTTCTCTAAGCCCAAAAATATCTCTTATAGCGGCTAGTTCATGATAACCTAAATAATTAAAGTGGTAATGCTCAATAAACTTTTTAATAGCCTCATTTTCATGTCCGGTGGTATAAGCGATCCTTTTACCCCTAAACCTTGCAAAATGAATTGACACAAGTTCTTTAAGTCCACGTATTGTATTCGCTAGTGCCTTTCGGAAAGTAATATCCTTTTTTATTAAGCTGCTTTAATATTATTACTGCTTTGTCTGACAGATAATGCCTGTTCTGTGTTTTATGGGTGGATAATATTACAAAATAATATGGTAAACCTGTTTTCTTTGCTATTTCGTTCTTGCTGTAACCCTGGTTGAATAGATCTAAAACAGTCTTTTTCTGCTCATCTGTATACTTACGCATAATATTTAATATAATTGAAAGCAGATATATGAATAATTATGGATATAACCATTATCGCATCAATACACCCTAAAACATTAGATAAAAAGCCTGCTATCTCAAAAGCAATAAAAGATGCCGATTTAATTATAGAGGAGGGTGTTAGTGACGGTAATAAATTTAAAAGTCTTAAGATAGAAAAGGTAAAAGTTAAAAAAGATGTTATAAGTTGGGTTATTAGAAATTCCAGAGCGTTTATAGATTTAATGCCATCAGA
>JAJZKH010000091.1 GCA_021850955.1 Microcaldota archaeon | reverse complement strand
GAGGACGGAATATACTTCAAAGTTTCAAATTTCAAGGACTACGGCAAATTATCAGGTATGCATGTTAACGGCAATTACTCAAGAATAAAGAACGATGAGTACGATAAGGAAAACGTAGCCGATTTTGCCCTATGGAAATATTGGGATGAAAATGATGGAAATGTTTACTGGGATGAAAAACTAAAGAAAGGAAGGCCTGGATGGCATATTGAATGCAGTGCAATGTCCATGAAATACCTTGGCAAAACAATAGACATACACTGCGGAGCTGTAGATCTAATCTTTCCGCACCATGAAAACGAGATAGCACAGAGCGAAAGCTACAGCAAGCAAAAATTCGTTGATTACTGGCTGCATGGAGAGCACTTACTTGTTAACGGCCAAAAGATGTCAAAATCTTTAAACAATTTCTATACTTTAAGGGATCTAGAAAAACAGGGCTTTAATCCACTTTCTTTTAGATTAATGGTAATCGACAGCAATTACAGGAACAAACTTGATTTCAACTTTGAAAACCTGAAGAAATATGAAAAACTGCTTGCAAAAATAGATTTATCAATAAAGGCATTAAATAAAGTGGAAAAATATGAGGAAAAAGAAGACAGTTATTCAAGGATACAGACTAAGAAGAAAGTAGACAGTGAATTGGAGGTATTTAAGGAAGCGGTTAACAATGATTTAAACACGCATGAAGCTTTGCAGCATTTTCTATCTTTACTAGATTTAGCGGATGAAAAAACTAGCAAAGGAAAGGTTGACAGTAAAGAGTTTTCAATTATTTCAAATGCAATAAGTAAAATGAACGGCTTTTTAGGGATTTACTTAGAATATGAAATACCAAAGGAAATAATTGCTTTAGCAGAAGATAGAGAAAAGAAAAGAGAGGAAAAGAAGTTTTCAGATGCCGATTTACTTAGGGAAAAAATAAATGAAAAAGGGTATTTCATTGCAGATTTATCAAACACCTTTGTAATAACAAAGAAGTACTTAGATTAACCTTTACCATTTTATAACTTCTTAAATTTTGAATTAATTCGTATTTTGAATTTTTTTGTGCCCAGTTAACATTTACCTTAAGAAATTTAGTTATTTTTATGTTATTGAACAAAAAAGATTATATTAATTTAGAGGGATATTTGGTAGAGATAAAATAAAATTGATTTATAATGGAATTTTGTATAAAGATAATCTTACGCCAGTGATTTAAGTAATTTTATCAAAGTGGATTTTACAAATAAATTGGTGATCCTATGGAGTCGTTAGTGTCTTTATGGAAAATGCAGCCGTTCTAATCGATGCTCACTACTTAGATTTAATCTTAAAGGAATTCGGATTACGCGTTTAATTTCGTCTATTTTCTTTTATTCGAATAATCTTTATCTTGATTGAAATCTCTAGTTAACCTCCTATAAGGATAATTAGAACCTAAAAGGAAAAGAATCGAAAGAATAACTCTTTTAAGTAATAGTTTATCTACGACGCCCAAAGGTAAGTACCTAAATGCACTTATAACTTCTTTCTTCTTGTTTTCTTTAATTGCTATATCACTTTTAACCATGAAGATTAAATGCTTTAAAAATATCCTAGCTGGGTTTGAAGCATAATGGTTTGCTAAATTTAATTGGTAAAGTAGTGCTGGCAGTTCTATTTCTTTGTTAAATCTTAAGTTTTTTTCAAGCGATTTAGAATAAGATATATTATTACTGTGTAACCTATAAAATGTGTACTTGCCGTCATCAATAAAAATATCGGTTTTTGATATTAAGGAAATTATCAACATAAATGAATCCTGGGAGGCAATAACACTTTTTAATTCATTGAGATGAGAAAATAAAATGCGTTTTTTTATAGCAATTGAACTTAGGTTAAAAGTAGCTATTTTTAGGTACTTAAAGCTATGTTTGTAAGGATATCTTATTATCTTAACTTTTTTTTCATACAAACGTGAAAAATCCTTTTGAGGGTTTTTACCCTTTAATTGCAAATTGTGGTAAAAATCTACTTTATATGTTGAAAAAGCAAAATATACTCTTTTTAGTTTGTCTTTGCTGAATAAATCATCATCGTCTAAAAATACAAGGACTTTGCTTTTTGCTTTTTTAGCAGCGATATACAGATACTCTCCAATAGATTTTTCTTTTTCTAGGATACTTATTATCCCATTATCTTTTATGTATTTGTCTATTTTAGCATCTTTAAAGTTTTTAATACAAATTATCTCATATTTTTCTCTTTTAAGTGTTTGATTAACAGCAGACTGTAAAGCTTCTAATAAAAATTCCTTTCGATTATAAGCAGTAACTATAACAGATAAAGTAGGTTTCATGTCTTATCCAGTTTATTGATATTTATAATACTTGTGTTGTTTAAATTAAGAATATTATAATTCACTTTTAAGTTAGATAGTCTTTTGCGGTTTCAAATTAATGATGATTTAATAGTTAATTGAATGTCTTCTCATAAACCTCAATTATCTTTGGTATAACTTTGTTAGCTCTGCATTCCTCTGCATCTAGATAAGCCTTTTCTACGTCGATTTTTTCCCAAGATCTATTTTTTATTATTTCCTCTAAGTTTTCATAATTCCAAACTAATGTGTTCCTTTTGGTTATATCTGGTATCTCACCATCATAGCATAGAACAGGTATTTTACATGCCTTAGCCTGCATTATTGGTAGACCAAATCCTTCAATAGTGGATGTTGACAGGTAAACGTCAAAGGAATTATAGGTTTCTACTATTTTCTCTTCTGGCAGAAATCCAAGATATTTTATCCTATTATCATCTTTTATTAAATCAATAAAAGGAAATCCTTTTCCGTATATGTGAAATTCTAAATTCTTATCATTTATTTTCTTAAATGTTTCAATAAACAGTCTTAGCTTTTCGGTCTTATTTTCAGTGAAGTTATTTATGAAACCTATAACTACCTTGTTTTTATCTTTTTCAACGTTTAAAGGCTTGAATTTATCTGGTATAATATCATTGCTTACTTCTACTTTTTCTCTGTTTACTCCGAAGTCAGATACTAACCTTTGTAAAACTTCTTGGCTTACAGCAAAAACAAAGTCATAATCTTTTAAATAGGTGTATACCTTCCTTTCATTTATTATTATATTCTTATACGCTAGCCAATGTATGAGTCCTTTAAACCTTTTAATTCTATCTTGCATTTGTTTTTCATTAAATATATAAAAATCGTGGACAGTAACTATTTTTCTTTTTGGTAAAAGTAGATATTTTATTGGTAATGCACTAGGATCTAATACATGAATATTTTTATTTTTTATCACGTTTCTGTTTAAAGTATATATTAATTTTCTCCTTATGCTTTCATTTATAAAAATTGGCTTTACATACCTAAGTGTGCGTTTATAAAAATTATTTATTTCTATTTTTTCTATATCTAAATTCCGTTTTCTTAATTCATTGTATAATCTATAACTAAAAGTATCTATTCCATGTCCGTTCTCTTTAAAATCA
>JAJZKH010000090.1 GCA_021850955.1 Microcaldota archaeon | reverse complement strand
TGGTTCTAGCAAACTCTTTTACCTTGCCCCTGACTACCTCTATTCCTCTAGAATCACTTGCATTTAACTCAAGAAATGCTTCATTAATGCTTTCACCATATAATTCCTTTGCCATTGCTATTGCAAGGTCTACTAACTCTGCTTGATTGGGAAGTATGCTTCTTTGAATATTCATTATAACTCACTAATGGTGAAGTATTACTCAGAAAAAGCTTAATAATGCTTTCTTGTAAATAAATAACATATAGCCCCATCGTCTAGTGGTCACCTTTTAATTAGGACATAAAAGGACGGCAGGCTCTGGACCTGCAAACGCCAGTTCGAATCTGGCTGGGGCTATAAATTATCCCAAAGTTATAACCTTAAAAATGAAGAAAAGAAAAAGGAAAGAACTTTAGGGATTAAATATAAGTAATTATAGTAATTAATTATACTAGTTATTTAAATGGTCTTTATGGCAGGAATAGATTTATCATGGACAGAAAAGTACAGACCCTCAAAGTTATCTGAGATAATAGGTCAAGAAGCCATAGTAGAAAAGCTTAAGGCATTTGTCAAAGTAAAAAGTTTTCCCAGTATGATATTTGCAGGCCCTGCGGGTGTTGGAAAGACAACCTCAGCAATAGCAATGGCAAAGGAATTATATGGTGAAAGCATTAATGAAGCATTTCTTGAGTTAAATGCAAGTGATTCTAGAGGAATAGAGGTAGTCAGGGGCAAGGTAAAAGAGTTTGCTAGAACCATACCTTTATCTAGCGGACTTGTCAAGATAGTGTTCCTTGACGAAGCCGATGCGCTTACACCTGAAGCACAACACGCATTAAGAAGAACTATGGAAAAGTACTCGGCCACTACACGATTTATTCTTGGCGCAAACTATTCGAGCAAAATAATAGATCCTATACAAAGCAGGTGTGTAGTACTTAGGTTCAAGCCGCTAAAAGAAGAAAATATGCAAAATTATATTAAAAGAGTTGCTGAATCTGAAAAACTAGATGTAGATCAAAAAGCAATAGAAGCACTATTATATGTTAGTGAAGGAGATCTTAGGCGGCTTACAAATATAATGCAAAGTGCAGCTGTAACTGAAAAAAAAATTACAGAATCCTCTATCTACGAGATAGCTGCAAGAGCAAGACCAAAGGAGGTAATAGCAATGCTAAGATATGCACTTTCAGGAGATTTTGATAAAGCAAGAGTAGAGTTGAATACATTGACATTAGTGCACGGTATGAGCGGAGAAGATGTTCTTGTTCAGTGTTATAGAGAAGCTGTAGGAATGGAGATAGAAGATAAAAAGAAATTAAGACTAATAGCACAGATAGGCGATTGTAACTTCAGGATAGTTGAAGGAGCAAATGACAGAATACAATTAGAGTCCATGCTTGCAAAGCTTGCGCTTTTAGGAGATGGAAAGTAAAACATAAATAAATAAAAATAATAAAATAATCTGTTATAATTATAGCTCTAATAATCCATTTCCATTTGATGGATTAGTGTGTCCTTGTCTTTTTCTTGTTCTTATTTTATGATTTTGCTTTCTTCTTAAATGCAAAAGATCAAATCTAAGGTCAAATACTCCTGTTTCTGTTGACCTATTATTATTTATTTTAGACTTTTGTTGTGTAATCATATTACCACAAAAAATTTTTGTTTTATATGATATTTAAACACTACTAAAATATTCGTCATTTGTCTTATTTAACCATTATTTTACTTACAAACATTATTGTAAATCCTTTGTTTTAAATATGTTATTAATTTTTTATGCTAGATACCTAAAAAACACAAAAAATATAACGATACTTATTTTGCTACAACCTGAGTAAAAAGTGTAAATTTTACCACTTATATTACCAAAGTCATATTTTATTTCAAATTTAAGAACGTATATATATCTAAAAAATAAAATTATTACTGTATTTCATGTCAACAAAACAAAAACAATCAAAACTATCTGAAGGTTTAACTGAAAGGTTAGACTCGCTCAATATGCATTATTTAGATAGACTTTCTATTCATCTTGTGTCTGCATATATAAAACCGTCTTCTTTGTTATTATTAAAACGGGATTATGAACAAGTGAATGTTATACTTGACGGTTTAAAAACCAAAGGTTTTCATACTGCAATATTAGATAGGCCAGATTGTAGTTTTTTTGAGCTTATTATTGCTCCGGATAGCCATAAATGTGAAAGTTTAAAGACCTTCATTGAGGTTAATGATAAATATAATATAGGTATGATGCTAGGATACCCAGAAAATGCTATATTAAGTTTTATCAATAAATTGCCTGATAAAATATATTCATATCAACAATTATCTAATATATGTGTTAATGAATTAACTGCAGGTAAAAAAATTCCTAATTTTTTTGCATATCTATTACACATTCCAGAAATGGTAATAATAAATAATGATTTTATAACAACAGATCCTCAAAGCGAAGCTATAAGCAAAAGATATATGGAATATATACGTTTTGTAGATCCAAATTTATCTAGTGAAACTGAACGTAAATTTATAGCTGAATTATATGGAAATACAAACTTCGGAGGCAATATTTACTCTAACGGGGAGTTTTACTCAAATAAAGAACCATTCAATATTATTAGAAGACAATAAACAATTGTTCTGAACAAATAAATAACTAAACTCTTTAAGTATTTCAAGCATAATTAGAATGCGGTAATGCGTATATAGTAAGATAAGAAATATATATCTAAAAAATCAAAATTATTAATGTGGTAAAATGACAAAAACAAATGTTAAAAAGGCAGTTGCTATAGGTGTACTTGGTATTGGTTTGACAAGTCTAGCTCCATTGGCAAGGGATACTGTTCTCGGTGAGCCTATTTCGATTCAACCTAAAACGTCAGTAGTATCTGTTGATGCCACACAGTCTGCAACAAATATAAAAACAGTTCAAAAAAATATTGTTACAGAAAAAGAAAAACTTATTAATCTAGAAAGAAAGTATGAGATAGCTAAAGTAGACGGACTACTTCAGAATTCAAAGCCAAAGGATATAGCAAAACTTGTTCAGGAGATAAAAACAGAGAGGATTTCAGATAAGGGTCAAAATAAAAGGCGAATTGATGAAATACTTTTTGGTATTGTCCTGGTTGGCATGGTTGTTAATTGTTATGTAATAGCTAATATAAAAAAGAATAAAAAAGAATGTAACCTATAAATAGGTATACTTACATTATTTTAGTATTTCTAATATAATTTAAGATATAGTAAGATTTAATAATCTAAAAAGATAATTAACTAGATAGATCTTATGCAAAAAATTAATAATATTAAAAAAACTGTTGCAATAACAAGTATTGTTGCTGGTAGCTTAATAGCACCCGCATTACTAAGAAGTGAAACACAATTATCAATGCAACAACAAAAACCACAAACAACAGAAAAAAGCTTAAAATCAGATCAAAAAACAATGCAAAATTTGATTAGAGAAGATATCACTTTAAAAAAAAGTGTTTT
>JAJZKH010000089.1 GCA_021850955.1 Microcaldota archaeon | reverse complement strand
AGTTTTGGCAAACTCCATCTGAAACTCTCAAAAATGAGATAGGCGATGAGTTAGATTATTACAGTTTATTATGTAGCTCATTAATTGCATTAGGCTGTGTTACAAGTAAAATTTTTATATTAAACTCAGATGGTAAAAATACAATTGTAGTTTATTATGAACATGAAAACGAAATATTACTATTTAAAAATAACACAGAACCTAAATCATTTAAAAATAAGGATTTATTTTTTAAGTACTTAATAGAAAATATCAAAACAGAAACAATTGCTTATGAATTTAACGATAAAATTTACAGAGATATTACCTTGCCCTTGTCCTCTTCATAAGTTTTCTACTTCTTTTCTTTAACTTTGAGATAGAGTTTGTTTTTCTATATCTCTTACCAACTTTTCTTGTCTTTTTCTTTACAGTTTTTTGCATATGAATCAGTATTTCTTTCTACATCCAATTATTTATACCTTTTTGATTTCCTAAATTTCTGCTTTCTAAAAGTTTTTTAATCCCTAAACTTATTCTTTCATGCGAGAACTCATGCTCATCAGAAAGAAACCTCAAAAGCCTTTCAGAATCGGGTTTTGTTTTTTTAACTAACTCCTCAAAATCTTCAGTTGTTATCTCTTTCACATCTGGTTCCTTGAAAACATTTATTATATCTTCTAGCGGAACGTCAAACTCAATTTTATATTTTTCTTTCACTACTCTTTCTATTTCTTTTTGAGTAGGATTTTCCTTAACTAATTTAAGTGCAGTTTTAGGCCCGACCTTTTCGATTCCTGTGTTGAAATCAGTCCCGATTAATGCACCCAGCATTATTAATTGAGTCTGATTAATCTCAAATTTTTTAAGAAGATCTTCAGTACGAGATAACTCTGGCTCTACATTTATGAATACATTTTTTCTAGGCAGTTTTCTTCTTCCGGTAATAGTAAGATTTCTAATTACATTAACAGCTCCAAAAAGAAATGAGTCATAATCTTGAGAAGCAGATGCATAAGCAACTCCTGTTTTAGTCATAACCGCACTTTGAGCCTCGCCTTCCCCCGGTGCTTGTATGAAAGGTATGCCCATATACTTTAATAATTCTTTAGATGATTCTACAATCTCTTTATTTATTCTAGTGCTAGCGACAGCGTAAGCTCTTGCGTTGTCAATCATGCCTTCCTCTTTAGCTTTGTTCCATGCTTCTAAAGCTTCTTCTCTTTTTTTAATTCTAGCTGAGATTGTTCTTTGTTTAAGAATAGATGGAATTCCATCAAAAACATAAACAGGCTGTATGTTATTCTCAATTAAATTTAATGTCCTATAAAATAATCCTGATAAATGGCTAGTTACTCTATTTTTAGAGTCCATTAAAGGAGTTCCATCTGGTTGTCTTATTATAGATAAAAATTGATATATTGTATTGTAAGCATCTATTGCAACTACCTTTCCTGAAAGTTCATCAAGCGAAACAGCTCTTTTTATCTCATTTATAAGTTTACCAATATCAACTGCTACTTACTCACCAAATTTTATTTCTTAAAACCGGCAGCATCTCCCAATGTTATTGGAGAATCAGGATCTTTATTTCCTTTACTTGTTTTTTCAACAACACCTGTTTTTAATTTTATTCCAAGATTTTTTTCAAGTTTATCTATAACTTTATCGCTAGGCAACAAACGCTGGTGTTCTATCCTATTCAACATACTCTCCTTTTCATTTATCATTTCAGCTAGAACCTTGACAGGAATTCCTATCTTTTCTCGTGCAGTTCTAATAATCAAACCATAATTCTCCACTACCTCAGTTGTCTCTCCTGTCTGTTCCTCCTCTTTTCTTTTTTGATTTTTTTTATTTTTAGTGTTTTCATCCATGACTTCTATTACATTTTTTCCTTCTGCACATGCTCTGCATGTAGTTAACTCTGCTCCTTCTACATCTATTATATACAAGGACTCAGTTTTTTTACCACAAATCTCGCAATCATACATTCAAAGACCCAGCTATAATCAGCAGTTAATCTATAAATATATTTGTAGTGAAACATATTCATGGTAAAAAATAATCTTCAGAGTCCTAACTCTACTGTAAAAAAAATTAAAAATAATAGTACATCTTCACAAACTCAAAAAAGAAAACCAATGTATTCAAAAAATAAAAGGACAGTATTAACAATAGGAATATTTGTATTATCCTTTTTGTTGTTATACTTATTTTATGTCGTAAACTACTCAATACCTGTTAGATTGCTTTTTGCTATATTGACTCTATTTATCTCTGGAGTTGCAATAAATAGAATAAATGCTTTTGATGGAGATCATGGAATATACCTACTAAGCGGAACTAGGGGGATAAAAACAATAGAGTGTCTATCTAACTGGAGAAAAGGCTTTTGGATATTTTTATCTGAGTGGGGCTTAGTTCTCAGTTTTGGGGCACTGTCCTACTTTATTTTTAAAAATAGGATATCAAAGAAAGCTTTAGTTATTGGTCTGTTATCAATATTTGCAATAATATTTGTAATACTTCCATACTTTTTATTGTCTTTACAGTTTATTTCCCTTCCTAACTTACCTTCATTAAATGTAATATCATCTCAAAATCTTATAAGTTCTTTAACCTTAAACACTACCGGATTAGTACTTCTTATAATTACACTTTTTGGAGGATTTTCATTATTTTTATTTTCTGAACTTTTGATAGCATCTGGTTCAACATTACTTAATGTATTTACAGTAGCTTCCTCAATAGCATCATCAACACCTAACTACACACCTTTATCAACCTCAATACCTGCACTTGCGCCAATAATTCCAGGAATAGATATACCTTTATTTGCAGGAATTCTTTCATTAGCTGTAATTTTAGTAGTGCATGAGTTTTCTCATGGTATACTCTCAAAAATATATAAAATATCAATAAAAAGGGTCGGTCTTGTACTTTTCGGAGTTATTCCAATGGGTGCTTTTGTAGAACCTGATGAAAAAAAAGTAATGTCCTCAGAAACTTATAAACAAAATAATATATTCATAGCTGGTGTTTCAGCAAACTTCCTTCTTACATTTGTATTTTTCATATTGACAGTCATTTTTTTACTTTTTATAGTTTCACATATCTACGTAAATAGTGTTTATATTTATCAAGTAGTTCCAAATTCATCAGCTTACAATGTTATAATACCAGGGACTATAATTAAATCTTGGGATAATGTTCCAATTAACAACATATCTACCTTAATTAATGTAGCTTCAAATGATAAACCAAATAGTATTGTCACTATAGTTTCAAACAACTCAACTTACAAATTACATACAAACGCAACTGGTAAAATAGGAGTTTTAGTAACACAATCTTATATACAAAACAAGGGGATATTTGCATCAATCTTAGCATTTTTATATCAATTCATAGTTCTATCATTAACTCTTAACTTTTTAGTTGCCACAGTAAATCTACTTCCATTACCTTCGTTTGATGGTTGGAGAGTTTATAAAAATTTAATTAAAAATGAAAAAAGATTACGATATCTCTCAATACTCACAATAATAATATTTGTAATTTTAGCTTTACCATGGTATTATAACATTGTAAGCT
>JAJZKH010000088.1 GCA_021850955.1 Microcaldota archaeon | reverse complement strand
AGGGGAACTCCGAAAGGAGAATTACATATCTAGTAATGAACAAACTTTCAAAACTTGGCACGACCAATATTGTTATAACTGATGAGCAGAAAGGAAGTGAACATCTTACAGTAGACGGAGTAAGCGACTATGTTGCCGACGGTGTTATAGAATTAAATACATTAAATACAGGAAACCAAACTTCTAGAATAATTAAAGTATCCAAATTACGTAATTCTAAGATAGATCTAGACTTCAAATATATGGAAATTAGCGAAAAAGGGATAGTTATAAGCTAGAGATGGTAATAGTGGAAACCGATTCTTCAAATTTTTTCTTTGATAGAGTTTTAACAAAAATGTCTAAGATTAATGTTCCAGGTTATATTTCTTCAGAGTTTATTAATTCAGAAGGGAAAAAAGTTTTTGAAAGAGTAGTATTTCTTCCTGAAGATTTTTTTTTAGAAATGGAAAATTCAATTATAAGAGAATATGGTAATAGGGGTAAAAATGATTTATATTGTATAGGCAAAAAGTTCGGATATAGATTTGCATTATTATTTAATTTTTCAGGGACTGATATTAAAAAATCACTTTCAATTATACTTAAGTTTTTAGAAGCGTTGTACGCAGAAAAAATTACTATAAAAGAAATTAATCTTAATAATAAAACTATAGTAATAGATACAAAAGAAATGGTTATAACAAGTAAAAATGGTCATGGATATATATTGCCATTGGGAGGGTTTGCGGGAATTTGTAGTTATTTATTAAAAGATAATTTCATTTGGTGTAGAAGCACTAAAGTTGCTGATGGGATTTATGAACTTACATCTTCTCCGAAGACAAGTGTGGATAAAATAGAATTTGATATTGATTGTGAGATGGATTTGGAGAGAGTAGATGATAATTATGAAGTTTATAACTCATCAAATATTAAAGACGATAACCAGTTAAATATGCAAAAACTTGTAGAATTTGGAATTTTAACTTATGAAAAAGGCAAATTAAACATGTTTTCTGTTTTTAGAATGGTGCCGATAGAAATTTTTCTTTTGTATTCAATGGAAATGTTAGATGAAAATATAATATTTCAAGCTTGTTATAATACATTCTATAAGATTAGTACTTTTGTTGTGAATAAAAAGATAGATCCGAAGACATATATTGCACAAATACTTACTGCGTTAGGATTTGGGATTGTGATTGTAGTGGTAAATAAAGATAGATTAGTTTTTAATTTTACAGGATATCCTTGGATGCCTGAAGAAAGAGGAAGAAAGTTTAGTATAATTAAAGGGGTTATAATCGGATTCATAAATGGTGGTTCTGGCAAAAAAATTGATTTAGATAGAGTCGAGTATAAATTAGTTGATAAAGATTATTTATTAACTTTAGAATTCGTTTATGTGAATTAGATGGTTGTTAATAAATTTAGTATTACAGAGTCGTTTATATTTACTATATATTTTTTTGTGGTTTTGCCTGGAGCGGCCATTGGTCTTTTTGCTTCTAAAGGAGTAGATATTAGTACAATATTTTTGCTGATGATAGTTATAGGATTAGTTGATATTAGTGCAAATGTTTTGAATAGTTATGCAGATTGGGAGATTGATATAGTTAATAAGAAAAGAAATAATCTTCATGAAAACTTTTCTAAAAAAACTTTAATTTATGTTTATCTAATTATGATAGCGGTACTTTATTTCATCATTTTGCTTTTAAGAGCCTCTATTTATTTGTTAACAAGCATTACTATATTTGTAATTGTAGGAATTATATATTCGGTCTTACTTAATTTCAAGGATAAATCGCCACATAGTTATATATTGATTGGATTATCATATGGAGCTTTGGCGTTTACCATAGGTTTTTTCTTAGGGTCTTCTTCTTTTAGTAATTATCTGAAATGGATACCTTTTGTAATATTTTTGACTATTGCAACAATAGCACATACAATAACCAAAGATTATGCAGATGTTAAAGGAGATTCTGAGAATAAAAAATTAACATTCCCAGTAGTTTATGGTAAAAAGACTACAATTAAAATACAAGTAACACTTATGATATTGGCGTATTTGTTACTAACATTTCTTATATTATTTAAGCTATTGGATATTTGGTTTGTTTTTGGTTTTGTAGGTTTTATTTTTGGTATGTATATATGTTATAGAGTAAATAAGAGCACTACAGAAAAAGAGCTAAAAAAGATAGCTTTATATAATAAAATGAATCATTTTTTGATGAGAATTGTATTTATTATTGTTATTCTTTTATAAGGTCTTTATTATGATAAACAGAACCATTGATATTTTAGTCATTGGTGCTGGTCCTGCTGGATGTTCAGTTGTTATGGATAATTTCCAAGATAAAGAAATTTTATTAGTCGATTCTGTTTCGTTACCTAGAGATAAACCTTGCTCTGGGCTGTTGGTAGAAGAAAGTCAAAAGATACTTAAAAAGATGAATATACCTAAAAAAGTTTTTGGTACTCCTGCGGAATTAGATCTGAGATATAAAGATTTTGATAATGATATAGAATTTATTGAAAATAAAAAACTTGGAAACACGGATAGGAAAAAATTAGATAGTTGGATATTTGGTAATATTGACAAAGATGTAGAAGTATTAGATAATACAAACATATCGAAGATAGAATTAGGGGAAGAGATAAAAGTAACTTTAACGACTAATGGGGAGGAGCAAACATTTAAAACTAAATATCTTATAGGAGCTGACGGAGCAACTTCTAGAGTAAGAAAATTGTTAGGATTTTCTCCGGAATTTAAATATAGAACTTCACAAAATTTTGTAGAAACAGATAAAGAGATTGATTATTGTGAATTTATTTATTGGAATAAACTTACAGATTGGTATTTGTGGGCTCTGCCAAAAGAAGAAAATTTAGTAGAAATAGGTGGAGCTTTTAAACAAAATATCGATAGTAATCATGCTTTAGATATTTTAATGAAAAAATTAAATATTAATGGAAAGATAGTTAAAAAAAGACATTGGTTACTTTCACAACCTAGAAAAAGAGGAGATATTTGTTTAGGTAATGGAAAGAATATTTTTTTAGTAGGAGAGGCAGCAGGGTTTATAAGTCCGAGTACGGGCGAAGGAATAAGTTTTGGGCTTAGAAGTGGCATTATCTTATCAGAAGCACTTAAGTCAAAATGTCCATTTTATGAATATGAGAATAAAACAAAGAAACTTGTACAAGAAGTTATAGATAAAGCAAAGAAAGCAGAGGCTATAGCTGATCCGAAACTTAGATATAAATTACTAAGCACTATGAACGAAACGTTACATTGAGGAAAGTTTTATTGTTACTTTACAAATTTTGAACAATTACCTTCGATACTGCAGATAGCTGGTCATCTGTTTGTAGCTTCTTCTCTGCAGAATTACAGCCTTCTCGCCTTTGTATGCTGCCACTACACCGCTTCTGGCCTTGACTATGAATCCGCACTCCCCTTCAGTTACAAGCACTTCCGCGACATTTTTCATTGATGCCAGTTTCTTTGCGTATTTATGTGCATTTGCATTGCTTTTAGGCTTTATGAAGAAGAGATCATAGTGGTGGCCGCTTATTTTTATT
>JAJZKH010000087.1 GCA_021850955.1 Microcaldota archaeon | reverse complement strand
TTCCTGAAATCTGTGTCCATCAGATCCGTAACCCTGGCCAGCCACTCATCCATGCAGGTGTGCCATGAGAATCCTGATTAAAACTCTTTCATCACATTCATTATAAAATTGATTATTGAACCGGAAGCATATTCAAACCCGTGCAAGAATTTATCTTGAAGATACGTGGAAAAGCACAGATTCCATTAAGATGAAGACGATCAATATGGTTTAATGTTTCTTCTGATATCTTACTACTGAAACATCACATCTAATACAATTTGATTTTATGAATTTTTAAATAGAGAACGTTCCTTTATCAAATCATACGCGAATTGATAAAATGAGGACGATTCTTCGAGAGAAGTTATATAACCTTCGTGGTTTATTTCGTTCCTTATTTTTTTTAAACTCATTATTTTGTTGTAGATTTCCAAAGAAATCTTCTTTGACAATGATAACTGTTCAATTATTGTATCCATTTTTATGAATGAAAGTTTTTTCTTTCTTTTTTCGGTAATGTTACTATCTAGGAGAAAATCATCCCACAACTTATGAAAGTATATCTCTATAATTAACCAACTAAGTATTGCTGACTCCAGAAATTCTGAATTTTTAAGATGGGCTGATGCACGTGCCATTAGGACGATACTCCTGCTAACATCGGAATTAGAAGTCAATTCTTCTGATTTTCCTACGATTTCAAGAATTTTTTCAGGCACGATTTTTATTGAGGAAGTCAACACATTTTCCTCTACATGTCCAAAAAGATCTTTTCTTACTTGCCAATTTCTACTCAAAGAGTTAGGATACTTTAAGCCTCTCAGTTCATGATTTTCAGTAGAAACGGTGGCTTCTCCGACATCTTCTTCGCGAACTATATCGAATTCATATCCTAGCAATATACTAGTTCCTATAATCTCATTCATTAGAGTAATACAATTTGTCTTATCTTTTTCTTCTATGAAGAAAAAACCGCGTTGTCCAATAACAACAACTCTGTTTTTATAAATTCTTGAAAATGTTGGGGTAGGAAAAATGAACAATCCTTCGACTCTGGATTGGAAGTTAAAAATGGGAACATCTCCTACCCAAATGTGAGGATAAAAATAAGTGGCAAATCCAGAAATTACCGCTTCCTTTTCAGAATGCAAACTTATGTTGTTGGAAACTTGTTCTGCCCTCTTCTCTTGTTCTCTAGAAACTGCACCATCAAATATTTTTGTCACGAAACTTTGAGGGGTAAGTTTCCAAAGGTCACCCCCATATACAAACCATTCAAATCCGTTCAAAATAGAAGCTTTTTTCATACCAACTATAGGTTTATTTTCCTCAATTGGTGGTTGCGTAGTTTGATATTTTATTCTTTCGAGAATATCGAGAAAATCATTTTCTAAAAACTCTCCAAAAGAGATTTCATCCCATTCATTCATATCTTTCAAGGAAGAAGGTTGATATAAATTCTGATCAGACAAGATCTCAATCATTGCATCTTTTATTTGGTAAGGCATAAAAGGGCCATAAGAACGCACATCTAGATCATCTCTTTTCTTATCTTTTGTAACAAAAATGTAGCTTTGTCGTGGTGAAGAAATTGTAAGTGAGAGTATTTGGCATGGGAATTGGAAATCTTCAATTTTCCAAAGAAACTTCTTGACATTATCTGAACATTTTTTGTATTGATCTCTATATTCTTTTATAACCTCTAAAAACCAAGTTTTTGCCTCAACGTATTCTTGAATTTTCATTAGTATAAAATCATTGAACTTATTAATAATCTTTTATTTATGGAGATTGCAAAATTTTTATTAAAATAGATGCTTTCTCTAAAAGGGGACGGAAAATGAAAAACCTCCATTATTCGATTCAAACTGGTGTTATGCTTTCGCAAAATTCAATATTTCATACAAGTCAAGGAACAATAGAGCGAGATACCGTTTTTTGGACAGATTCTGGTGAAGTGATAAGATCGTTGAGAATCAACACCTTCATCAGAAAAACATAAAAATTTAAGATACATCTAATTTCTTTTCTACAATTTGAAAGATATGGATGTAAATGCTTAAATTTCGTTTATCTAAGTAATAGAATAATCTTGATATTCAAAAATCCTTTGATAACTTAAATAATAACAATTATTCGTTTAAGTTGCCAAAGTTGGTTAAAATATTGACGAGCTTGGTGATCCACCATACGCTTAAAATTAATCCAAAAATCAATTCTTGTAAAAGTGTAAACTGGCACATTAGAACTAAGGAATGAAAAGGATCAGAATATGGTATAAGATCTGCAATAATAGATAAAATTATTAATAGTATTGCAAAGTATATCGTTAAAGGTAAAATTTTGTTAAATTCTTTGATAAGACCTAATTTATTTTGTATAGGATATACCTTTTCAATACCAATTTGTTCATTAATTGATATTAACTTACTACTTCTCAGAATCTCTGCAAAAACAAAAGTTAAGATAGTATACGATGCTATTAGAATTGCTACAAAATTTGCATAAAGGGGCAATAGACTATTTGATTCTATAAATGTGTATAAAGATGAATCGCTGCTTAAACCTAATGTTATGGCAAAAGTTAGAGGAAAGGATGAATAAATTACAATGGCGGGAATCCCAAAAAGTACTCTTTGATTTTTTCTAGCAGCGTCAACAATGTGGCGATAGAATGGATGATCATTAAAGGCGGTTGGGCTAAAAATCAAAAACACTAAGAAAATAAGATTGGGTGTTGGCGATATTGAATAATATAAGAATGTAAAAAAAATTAATGCAACTGCTAAATATAAAAATATTCCGATCACCGTATTTAAACCCAATTTGATCGGTTTATTTTTTACAACACGCAATAAAAATCTAAAACTATAAATAGAGGAATATAAGAAAAATACACTAAAAGCCTCAACAGAAAAAAAAGCAATTAAATTAAACTGTAGAATAAAATTATAATAAAATATAAATAGAATAAAAATTAACCATATGAGTGAATTTAAACCGGTAATTAATAAAATTATAAGAATTAAAAAACGCCTCAAAACTGAAATAATTGTTGGAAACATTTTCTTCGAACCGTATTTCAATAATACGCCGGACATTTAAAATGTCATAAAAAGCGTCTATATGTATTTGTTTATTTCAGGCAAAAATATAAAGATCACAAATCATTCAAATCATTCAAATCCATCTCCAGATGAGTCTCAAAAAATCAGGTCTTCGCAATTAAATTCATTTAATTTGGAAAAATTCAAGCGCAATGCACATGCTGTAAATCGAGGTGAAAGTGTTTTTCTAATAAATTAGAAACATTCTACAATTTAAATGTTGTTTGGCGCAATAGACATTGAGGAATACATGATATTTACCGATCAAAAATAGGACAATGAGATGATACTCGAAAATCTTAAAATTGATTTTACAATAAATTATTTTTAAAAACAAGTGATTTCGGTTATTTTTTAGCAGAGATCTAAAAAGATAAAAGGAACAACGTTGCTGAAAATAAATAACTGAGCTTTGATCCTGTTGAAAGAACAGTTAATCAGCCAGTTCAACATGTAATCAAATGAACAAAAACCAGGCTGGTTATAAAATAAAA